>JANNJB010000027.1:0-2591 GCA_031405615.1 Vicinamibacteria bacterium
CGCGAGGCCCTCGCTTCGGTGCCCATGGCCTTCCGCGAGGCCTGCTGGAACGTGGGCGCCACCCGCTGGCAGACCATCCGCGCCGTCGTCCTGCCGAACTCCATCAGCGGCATCCTCACCGGCGTCATCCTCCAGGTGAGCCGCGCCGCGGGCGAGACCGCCCCGGTCATGTTCACGGGCGCTGTCTTCTTCAAGGCGGTGGAGCGGGGCGAGCTCTTCCCCTACGGGCTGCGTGAGCAGTGCATGGCTCTTTCCATGCACCTCTACACCCTCGCCACCCAGGTGCCGAACGTGAAGGAGTCGCTCCCCTACGCAACCGCGGTAGTCCTGCTGGGGTCGGTGCTCCTCGTCAACACGGCCGCCATCACGATCCGGGTCTGGCTACGAGGCCGGAAGCGGTGGTAGCGCCTTGACCAAGTTGATCAAAGAGATCGAGGTCGAGGATCTGCGCCTCGCTTACGACTCGAAGGAGGTTCTCCACGGGATCACCTTCGACGTCTACCGGAACGAGATCCTGGCCGTGATCGGGCCCGCCCAGTCGGGCAAAACATCGATGCTGCGCTGCCTCAACCGCACCATCGACTTCACCGCCTCGGCCACGGTGTCCGGACAGATCCGGGTGGCCGGCGAGGATGTGCGCCGGACGAAGGACATCTACGCCCTGCGCCGCAAGATCGGCATGGTGGCCCCACTTCCCACCGGGCTTCCTCTCACCATCTACGAGAACGTGGCCTTCGCGCCTCGATGCTCGGGGCTCAGCCGAAAGGGCGATCTCGATCCGATCGTGGAGCACTGCTTAAAGCAGGCCGCCCTTTGGGACGAAGTCAAGGACCGTCTCGGGAGCCTGGGCACCGCCCTCTCCGGCGGTCAGCAGCAGCGCCTCACCATCGCGCGGGCCCTCTCCCACCGACCCGAGATCCTCTGCCTCGACGAATTCTCGATCGCCATCGACCCCGTCTCCACGATGAG
This sequence comes from Vicinamibacteria bacterium, assembly GCA_031405615.1. Taxonomy (GTDB): domain Bacteria; phylum Acidobacteriota; class Vicinamibacteria; order Fen-336; family JAGNNV01; genus JAGNNV01. The sequence goes on from JANNJB010000027.1 coordinate 970, forward strand.
AATCGAGGACGTGCTCAAGGAGCTGCGCCGCGAGATCACGATCGTCCTCGTGACCAATCTCACCCAGCAGGCTCGCCGCCTCTCCGATCGGACGATGTTCCTTTGGGACGGGGAGATCGTGGAGATCGACCGCACGGAGGTGATCTTCTCGGGCCAGCCGAAGAGCGAGAGGACTCGAGGCTACGTGGAGGGGGCTTTCGGGTGAGTGCTCCTGGCCACGCCATCGAGACGAGCCGGCTCAGCCTCTGGTACGGGGGCTTCCAGGCGCTGCGGGACGTGTCGGTGGAGGTCAAACACGGAATCATCACGTCTCTCATCGGCCCGAGCGGGTGCGGGAAGACAACCCTCCTGCGCTGCTTCAACCGCGTGAACGAGCGCTACGGCGGCGTGCGGACGACGGGCGAAATCCGCGTCCTCGGGCAGAACATCTACGACCCCAAGGTGTCGCTCGTCGAGCTGCGCAAGGCGGTGGGCATGGTGTTCCAGCGGCCGAACCCGCTGCCCATTTCCGTCTACGAGAACGTGGTCTTCGGCCTGCGCATCCACGCCTCCCGGAGCGAACTCGGCAGGAGCGTGCTCGACGAGGCGGTCGAAAAAGCCCTCACCGAGGTCGGGCTCTGGAAAGACCTGAAGGATCGGCTCGACGTGAAGGCGACGACCCTGCTTCTCGAGCAGCAGCAAAAGCTCTGCCTGGCCCGCCTGCTCCCGCTGAAGCCCGAGGTCATCCTCATGGACGAGCCGGCCTCGGCGCTCGACGTTTCCGGCACCCGCGCCATCGAGGATCTGATGCTCGAGCTGCGCGGGCGTTACACGATCGTGATCGTGACCCACAACATGGCGCAGGCGCGGCGGGCGAGCGACGAGTGCCTGTTCATGCTGCTCGGCGAGCTCGTTGAGCACGCGCGGACGGAGAACCTGTTCCTCAGCCCGAAGGACCCGCGTACGGCGGAGTACATAGAAGGCCGGTACGCGTAGGGGCGACCCTGGTGGTCGCCCTTTCCGCGTCGGCGTTTCGATTCACCGCCTTGCCGCGAAAGGGTGGTGGCCCAAGGCCAGGCTGCGCGCCCACAAGGGCCACCCCTACACGCCGCCCGATCGCCGTGCGTGGTCCGCCCGTTTACACGGAAGTAACGCTTCTGCCGCAGGACTGTCGTTTCGGACCGGCAAACTCGCCGCCCGATGACCAAACCAAGATTCCGTTCCTCCTTGCTCGCCCTTCTTGTTCTCGTGCTGCCCGCCTTTCCCGGCGAGGCGGCGGCCCAGGCCGCCCAGACTTCGGTCGGGAAACCCATCCGTGTGGCCGGTACGGTGCGGGATCTCCAGAACGCGATCACGCTGCCGGGGGCCACGGTCGAAGTCGTGGGCGGGACCACCATGGTGGTTACGGACACCGACGGACGGTATGTCATGGACCTTGCTCCCGGCTCCTACGAACTGAAGGTCGTGATGGCGGGCTATCAGGAGCGGAAGATAAAAGTCGACGTCCGCGCCTCCGAATCGCCCAAGGTCGACATCGGCCTCGCCATGAGGGCCTTCGCCGACGAGGTCACAGTCGAAGCCAACACCAACGCGGTGTCCTCCTCCGCCGAAGCCCAGCTCTCCGCGCGCAAGGGCGCTTCGGT
>JANNJB010000028.1:0-5343 GCA_031405615.1 Vicinamibacteria bacterium
GCTCCGCGACCTCCGGGTCGAGATTGTTCATCAGCATGCGCAGGGCGGCTTCCTGGATCCAGCCCTTGCAGGTGAGTTCAGAGCCGCGGGGGGCGCGGATCGTCCGGTTCATTCGAGTTCTCCGAGCAGTTTCTGCGCCGCGTGAAGGAGCGTTCCGTTGCGAACGAGTTCCGCGGCGGCTTCGATTTCCGGGCCCATCACGCGGTCCGAGTTGTAGTTGGGTACGTCGGCGCGCAAGGCGGCGTGGACCGCCTCGAGCGCATCCGAGGTCTTGAGGGGACGATGGAACTCGATCGCCTGGGCCACGGCGAGGGCTTCAATCGCGAGGATCCTCCGCACGTTGGCGACCACGGAACGCGCCTTTCGGGCGGCGATCGGCCCCATCGACACGTGATCTTCCTTGTTGGCCGAGGTGGTGATGGAGTCAACACTCGCGGGATGCGCGAGGGATTTGTTCTCCGATGCCAGCGCCGCCGCGGTCACGTGGGCCATCATGAAACCCGAGCGGAGGCCGCCATCCTCGGTGAGGAACGCGGGAAGCCCGGAGAGGGAAGGGTTCACCAGGCGCTCGGTCCGGCGTTCGCTGATCCCGCCCAGTTCCGCGGTCGCGATGGCCAGGAAGTCCGCGGCCATGGCCACGGGCTCGCCATGGAAGTTGCCGCCGGAGAGGAGGACTGAGGCTTCCGAGAACACCATCGGATTGTCGGTGGCGCTGTTCATCTCGATCTCGATGGTGCGCCTCACGAACGCCATCACGTCGCGTGTCGCTCCGTGGACCTGGGGGGCGCAGCGGAGCGAATACGCGTCCTGCACGCGTCCGCAGTTGCGATGAGACTCGCGCATCGCGCTGCCGGTGAGCAGTCTCCGGAGGTTACGGGCCGAAGCGCCCTGCCCCGCGTGGGGCCGCGCAGCGTGGATTCGTGGATCGAAGGCAACGTCGGTGCCGAGCAGCGCGTCCACGGTCATGGCCGCGATGACATCCGCGGTGCGGGCGAGCGTCTCCGCTTCGAGAAGGGCGAGCCCCGCGATGCCGGTCATGAGCTGCGTTCCGTTGATGAGGGCGAGGCCCTCCTTGGCGGCGAGGGTGACGGGTTTGAGGCCCGCGCCCGCGAGCGCGTCCGCCGCCTTCATCGCTGCGCCTTTGAACTCGCAGTCGCCTTCGCCGATGAGCAGGAGAGCGACGTGGGCAAGCGGCGCAAGGTCGCCCGAAGCGCCGACCGACCCCTGTTCGGGAACCTTCGGATGTATGCCCTGGTTGAGGCAGTCCACAAGCAGTTGAGCGGTTTCAACGCGCGCTCCCGAGAAGCCTTTAGCCAGCACGTTGGCGCGCAGGACCATCAGCGCCCGGGTTTCGAGGATCGGCAGAACCGGCCCGACCCCCGCGGCGTGGGATCGAACGAGGTTCCTCTGCAGGGCCTCGAGATCGGCCGGCCCGATCTTCACATCCGCGAAGTTGCCGAAACCGGTGTTGACGCCGTAGACCACGTCGCCCCGCGCCACGGCGCCGTCGACCACGGCCCGCGAGGCCTGCATGGCGGCGATAGCTGCTTCGCTAAAAGCCACGGGCGCGCCATTTGAAACCGCGGCGAGCTGAACGAGGGAGAGGTCGTTTCCGGTGAGTAGGACGGGCGGCATTTCGAGGGGTGATCTTAGGTGAGTCGGTACCCGAGCGCGCCGCCTTGCCATTACCCAACCGGCGTCCCTTACAATCCCCGCTCCCGCCCGCGTCGTATTCTCGGGCCCCCATTCACTTCACCAACCACCAAGGCATCAGAGACAGCGCACCATGCCGAATATCGCGATCATTGGCGGCCAGTGGGGGGACGAGGGCAAGGGGAAGATCGTCGATCTGATCACCCCGGCCTTCGAGATCGTGGCCCGCTTCAATGGCGGACACAACGCCGGCCACACCGTCATTCGCGGCGACAGGAAACTCGTCCTGCACCTCATCCCTTCCGGAATCCTGCACGAGGGCGTTTTGTGCCTCCTCGGCCCGGGCCTCGTCATCGACCCCGCCGCCCTCGACGCCGAAACACGCGAGGTCGAAGCACTCGGCATCGACGTGGCCGCGAACCTCCTCATCTCGGATCGGGCCCACGTTCTGCTCCCACATCACCGCTCTCTCGACCTCATGAGCGAGGAGCGCAAGGGCAAGGCCAAGCTTGGAACCACCGGCCGCGGCATCGGTCCTTGCTACGAGGACAAGGCGGCCCGTCGCGGTATGCGCATCTGCGATCTGCTCCTGCGCGACCGGATCGACGCGAAGCTCGCCGCCCTCCGCGAGCACTTTGAGGCCCTGTGTCGAGGCTACGGCGTCACCAGCGACATCGACTGGAAGAAGACCGCCGATGATCTCGAGGCCTTCGGCGCGCGCATCGCGCCAAGAGTGCGCGACGTCTCCGCGCTGCTTCACCGGGAGATGGCCGAGGGTTATTCGGTTCTCTTTGAAGGCGCCCAGGCCACGCTGCTCGACCTCGATCATGGGACCTACCCTTTCGTGACGTCCTCGTCGGCCGGCATCGGCGGCGTCATCACCGGACTCGGCGTGCCCCCATCCAAAGTCGACGGCGTTCTCGGCATCGTGAAGGCGTACACGACCCGGGTGGGAACGGGACCTCTTCCCACCGAACTGAAGGACGAGATCGGCGAGGGTCTGCGCGAGCGCGGCGGCGAATACGGGGCTACCACCGGTCGTCCGAGGCGCTGCGGCTGGTTCGACGCGGTGGTCACGCGATATTCGGCTCGCGTGAACGGCTTCGAGGCCATTGCCCTGACCAAGCTCGACGTTCTCGACTCGCTCGAGGACATTCCGATCTGCGTCGGCTATCGCTACCGCAGCACGCGGCTCGACGACATCCCGGCGGACGTGACGATCTACGAAGAGTGCACGCCCATCTACGAAAACATGAAGGGCTGGAACACTCCCACGGGCGACGTTCGGGAGTGGAAGGACCTGCCGGTGCAGGCGCGCGACTACATAAAGAAGATCGGCGAACTCGTGGGCGTCGAGGTGCCGCTGGTTTCCGTCGGGCCCGACCGCGACGCATCGGTCATCGACGGGAACACACGCACGTCCTCCTGGCTGCGTCCGTAGTCGATGTCTCTCGCGACCCTCGTTCTTGCTCTCGCATTCTCGGCGTCGCAGGGTGTTCCCTTACGGAACGAGCCCTGCGCCCTCCCGGCCGCCCTCCGGGAAGCGCTTCAGAGCCGGTTCGGTTCCTCTCGGGTTCTGACCGCGGCGGATCTCTACGAGGACGAGCGGGCCTTGTTTCGTGCGGACCATCCAGGCGCGTGTCCCGGGGTCAGGGCCGGGAAGTTCTTTGGAGCGAAGGAACGGCCGGCGCTCGCGGTCATCGTCATGGGTGTGGGGCCGCGGAAGGATCTGCGTCTCATCGTCGCCCGTCCCGCGATGGCGAACTGGATCCTCCTTGAGGTTGATGAACTACGAGAGGGAAGCACCGCGGTGGTAGGAACCGAGAGCGGGCGAACCACCCCGGATACCCTGACCCTGAGCGCGTACGAGGCGTGGAAGCGTGGCTACAGGTGGAACGGCCGCGCGTTTGAAACAACCCAGCCTCGCGGCTGAGGGACTGCGGTTCGCGCCCTGTCCGTTCCGTCACCGACCGTCCTTGGCCTGAAACGGTCCCCGCCGGACCGGCATCCAAATGGGCACTGTGAGGTTTTCCCCTATGGCCAATGCGAACTCCCTATGCCTTCTCGTCCTGGCGGTCTGTGTCGCGGCTTGTGGAGGCGGTTCCGGCCCGGCCTCTCCATCCCCCCCTCCGACCACCGCGACTCCGGCGGCTACCCCCACCCCCGCTCCCGCCGCCTCGCCCACGCCCGCGGTGACTCCCACCCCTTCGGGCCCCACGATTCTTCGCCGGGCCACGATCGGCGGCGCCGCCGGACACTCCGCCTCCGGCACCGCTGAGATCGTCCGAAACGGGGGCTCGTTTACGCTCGAACTCCGGAGCGACTTCCGTATCGACAGCGGAAACAACGACGTGATTCTCACCAACAGCGCTTCTTCGATGGACGGCGGATTAAACCTCGGCGACATGAGGGCCGTGACCGGCGCGCAGTCGTACACGATGCCGAACGACGGCTCAGGCTTCCGCTACGTGATCTTGTGGTGCCGCCCGTTCCGGATTCCGATCGGAGTCGGGGAGTTGCGTTGAGAAGTCTCGCCCTCGGACTCGCCCTCTCGCTCTTCGCTTCCGCAGCCGCCGATGCGGGTCCCTGGCCCGCGGGCAAGGGGAAGGGCTATTTCAAGATCTCCTTCCAGCATCTGGGGTCGACGAAGCTCGTCTCGCCCGACGGAACGAACTTCACCATCCCGCTCTTTACCCGCGAGGAGGTCGCGATCTACGGGGCGTTCGGCCTCGCGAAGGACTGGACGGCGGTGATCAATCTTCCGGTGCTGCGCTCCTCGAACCTCGACGATTTCCCGGACGAACTGAGCCGTGAAACCGGCTTTGGGGACATTCAGGCCGGCGTTCAGCGCCAGCTCGGGTCGTCCGGCCCCTGGGTTTTCGCCGCGAGAGCCACTGTGCAGTTTCCGACCGGCGACGTGGAGCGCGCGTCGGGCCTTCTTCCCACGGGCAGCGGCGTCTACGAGGGCGATGTGGTGGTTGAGGCCGGCCGTTCGCTCGGTGGCGGCAAGGGCTGGATGTTCATCGGCGGGGGCCCGCAGTTTCGCGGCGGCGGGCTCCGTGATGGCCTCGTCTTCGGCGCGCAGATCGGCTGGAAGGTAACGGACACCGTGGCCCTGATGGGATCGACACGTGGCATCGAGCCTTTCTCGCACGAGGCTCCGAAGACAGCTCGCGGTTCCTTTTCGGGCGTGGGCGACCGCGTGGCCTACGTCATCCTCGGCCCGTCGATCCTCTGGAACGTCACGAAGACCTCCGGCCTTCAGCTGGACGCCGAGTTCGTGGCTTACGCACGAAACCTCGCGAGCGGCCCGGTGTTTCGCGTGGGCTACTTCCTGACCCGATAGGAGTTCAGGACGTCATCGCGAGTCGGTCCACGGGCTTCGCCCGTGACGTTTGAGAGAAACCCCACTTCGTCATCGCGAGCGACGCGACGGTTTGCGTGGAGCGAAGCGATCCTCGGCACGCTTGGTGGTCGGGGGAGGCGTCCGCAAGAGTGGCTCGGCGAGATCGCCCGTGGCCGCGCGTCGTGGTGTAGCTGCGTCCAAGACACCCTGGCGTTCCCTTCGTCTCCGTGAACCGCATGGCGTTTACTATGCGATGGAGCGAGGCTGCCGCCTCGCCAGGCCTTTAGAGGAGCCTCGCGGTCCACTGCCCCCTCAAACGGCGTTGGGACTCACCGGGTTGCGGT
>JANNJB010000029.1:0-4866 GCA_031405615.1 Vicinamibacteria bacterium
ACTACACGCTTTCGAATTCGTACGGCAACTTCAATGCCGAGAACGCGGCCAGCGGTCCGATTCAGGACGACTTCCTCTCCTTCGTGGAGTACAAACAGGAGAGCTGGAACACGCCCACCGGGGATCTGTCCATCGACCAGCGCCATAAGGTACGGGTGTGGGCGAACTTTGAAAAACGTTTCGACAAGGCGGGCCGGGTCAGCGTGGGCGTCCTCGAGCGGGTGAGTTCAGGCCAGCCTTATTCGGCCGCAGGCTCGGTGGATCCGCGTCCCTTTGTTACGAATCCGGGATACCTGGCGCCGCCGTCAAGCGTGACCTACTACTACGGTGGCGGCCGCGGCATCTTCAAGACCGACACCGTTTCGGCCACCGACCTCGCCCTCAACTACTCGCTGCGCGCGGGCTTCCTGAAGAAAGGGGAGTTCTTCGTGCGCATCGTGGTGGACAACGTCCTCAACCAGTCGGCCCAGGACAACGCGGGGAACCAGACGGTGTTCAGCGCGACCAACCAGAACCCCGCGCGAACGATGACCGCCTTCAACCCCTTCACCACCACGCCGGTCGAGGGCGTGAACTACCAGCTGGGTCCGAGCTTCGGCCAGGCCCTTTCCGCGGGCGACTACCAAGGGGCCAGGAGCTACTTCTTCTCCGCCGGGTTCAGGTTCTAGTAGGGGCGGCCCTTGTGGCCGCCCTTCTCATGGGGCACCCCTCGTGGGTGCCCTTACCAAGCCGCTTCCGAAAGGGCGCCCACAAGGGGTGCCCCTACTTGTCGAAGGGTTACGCCCAGCCGTTGCGGAAGGCGAGAGCCACCGCTTCTAGCTTGGAGTGGACGTTCAGCTTCTTCAGAATGTGCTGAACGTGGTTTCGCGTGGTGGCGACCGAGATGTGAAGCGAGTTGGCGATGTCCTTGTTGGCGAGGCCGGCGGCGATCGCCCGCAGAACGTCCAACTCGCGTTCGGACAGTTGTTCCGCGATCGTCGCGTCGACTTCCGGAGCCGGGGCGCTCGAGGCGTGGCGGTTCATCTGGAGGTTGATCGGCGTGCTCCCCCCCTCGTCCGAGTGGGGGGCGGGCGCGTGCGCGCCGATGGTCTCGCGCAGACGGTTGAGTTCGCGGGCGAGCCGGCTCTTCTCGTCGATCCGGTCCATGATGTGCACTGCGGTGAAGAAGCCGGGCCGCGAGTCGGGGATCTCGATGACCGTCACTCCGATCGATTTCGCCTGGGCCCGCTCTCCGGTGGTGAATTCGAAACGGTTGACCGTTTCGTGTTTGGCAAACGCTGAGGTCACGCTGCACGTTTCTCCGCAGAAGCGATTCCCGAAGGGGTCTTTTCCGCAGAAGATCTCGTGGCACAAACGGCCGAGTGCTTGAGCCGCGGTGCGCTCCATGAGCTTCTCGGCCCCCTTGTTCCAGAAAATAATGCGGTGGTTCTGGTCGTTGGCAAATGCCGGCGGCTCGCCCGAAGACAGCAAGTCCAGTAGATCCATTGACTTACTGGACCTTGATGCCTTTGCATCAGTGGAAGGGGTTGTTCGGCTCATTCTCTGGTTTCCGACCGTAAGCAATAGTGACACACAAATGGACGTGAACGGAAAAGCATCGAAAGGACCCGGGTTCGGTAACGCACCGACGCCGGTATGTCGAAACCAGATGCTTGCTGAAGAAACAAGAGCCGGAGGGCGGATTTCCCGAATCTCCGAAAGGGAAGGTGCAGTCATGCGACGATCACTATGGACGATACCCCTGAGCCTTCTGGGCCTGGGACTTCTTGGCCTTCCCGCCGATGCCGCCTCCAAAGCGGCCCCCACGTCGGTGCTCCAGTCTCCGGCTGCGAAGACAGAACCCTTCGACGCCACGGACTGCATAACCTGCCACGAGCCCGCGGTGGCCAAACTCCGGCAAACCCGACATGCGGGTCTTGAGAGCAGTTGCGTGAGTTGTCACGACCGGGCGAAATCGATCGAGCACTCGAAGGACCGGGCCGACGGCAAGGAAACGCCGGGTCCCTCGGTGAAGAGCCTGAAAGCTGCGGAGCTCACGGCCACCTGCACGGGTTGCCACGAAAAGGGCGATCAGATGAACTTCGCGGGGAGCGCGCACGACCGAAAGGACGTGAGCTGCGTGTCCTGCCACAGCGTGCACAGCTTCAAGTCGGCCACCGGACAGCTCAAGACCGTCCGGGACGCTGAGAACTGCTACAGCTGCCACCCGCAGGTTCGCGCCAAGATGAACCGCAGTTCGCATCACCCCGTCCGCGAGGGCAAGCTCGAATGCGCGAGCTGCCACAACCCGCATGACGGTTCGAAGCCCAAGATGCTCAAGGCGGCGTCGGTGAACGACACCTGCTTCACCTGCCACGCCGAGAAGCGGGGCCCGTTCCTCTGGGAGCACGCTCCGGTCCGCGAGAACTGTTCGAACTGCCACGACGCGCATGGCTCGAACCACGACAAACTCCTGGTCGCCAAGAGCCCGTTCCTGTGCCAGCGGTGCCACCTGAACACGCGGCACCCGGGAACGCTCTACGACGGCGCCAACAGCCTGACCGGCGCGACCGTTCCCTCGCCGGGCGTGCCCACGGTGAGCAGCCGCTCCATCGAACACGCCTGCAAGAACTGCCATCAGAACGTGCATGGCAGCAACCATCCTTCAGGGCCGTACCTCGGGAGGTAGTCATGAAAAACATCATTCTCACCGCAACCCTCGTCTCCCTCGCCTCCCTCGGTTACAGCCAGGACAAGCCGGCCGCCAAGGAAGCCGCCAAACCCGAAGCTGCGGCCCCCATGTCGGAAGACTGGAAGGCGGGAACCCTGTCCCTGGGCGCGCAGCAGACCGAATCCAACACCATCTCGTCGAAGTTCATGGAGTACCGCGAGGTTCCAAACGGCGTGGTGGCTCCCTACTTCCGGTTCCAGGGAAAGAAGAACGATCTTCGCTACGATTTCATCGGCGAAAACGTCCAGCAGACCGATCAGCGTTTCCGTATGCGTCTGGGCGAAGACAAATGGAAAGTCCTCGGCGAGTACAACCGGATCCCTCACAACTTCGGGAACGCCGGTCGAACCCTGCTTCAAGAAACGAGCGAAGGCGTGTGGGAAATGAGCGACTCGCTCCAGCGGACTTTCCAGAACACGCTCGAAGCGACCACGCCGAGAAGCCTGATCAACTATCCCTTCCTCCTCGCTCTGGTCTCGCCATCCCTGGCCGCCGCGAACCAGGTCGACATCAAACTCACCCGCGAGCGCGGCAATGTCGCTTTTGTCATGACCCCGAGTGAACCGATGGAGTTCCGCGTTGTTTACTCGCGGGAGCGTCGCACCGGCTCGCGCGCGGCGGCCGGCACCTCTTTCGGCTTCGGCAACGTCGTCGAAGTCCCCGAACCCCTCCACTACCTCACCGAGGATTTCGGCGTCGAGGGTCAGTACCAGGGCGGGTGGGGCGTCCTGCGCGGGGCGGTTCGCTTCAATCGCTTTGGGAACAAGATCGAGAGCCTGAGCTTCGACAATCCCTTCCGCGCGGTGGATTCGACCGATTCCGGCGCCTACCAGGCTCCCGGCTCCGCCTCGGTGGGCGGCGCCTCGGTCGGGCGCATGGCCCTGCCCCCGGACAGCGAGTCGATGCTCGCAAGCGCAACCGTGATGTTCAAGATGAGGAACCGCACGCGCCTCACCGCCGACGTGTCCATCGGCGAGTTCACCCAGAACAAGTCGCCCTTCCTGGCCTACTCCTCGAACACCGCGATCGTGTCTCCACTCGTCGCCACCAATCCGGCGAGCCTCCCCGCGCGAAATCTGGACGGCAAGGCCGACATCAAGTCGCTGAACCTCTACTTCACCTCGCAGCCGGTGAAGGACCTCTCCCTCACCGCGCGTTTCCGCGGCTACGAGTTCGACAACCAGACTCCGCGGATCACCTTCCCCGGATACGTGCGGTTCGACGGCTACTGGAACGCGGTCCCGCGGATCAGCGTGCCCTACAGCTACAAGAATGACCGCTTCGACGCCACCGTCGGATACCGCTTCGGCCGCCTTTCGCTCGAGGGCGGCTTCAAACACATCAAGATGGAGCGGACATTCCGGGAAACCGAAGACACCAAGGAGAACGGCGTCAGCGTCTCAGCGTCTCTCCATACGTCCGACTGGCTGATCTTCCGGGGCAGCTACGAGAAGGCGAAACGCGATTTCGAGCACCTCGAGATCGAGTTGTCGGAACACTCCTCGTTCGCCGGCGTGGCCCCGACCACAAATCTGCTCGCGATTTCGCCGACCACCCTTCAGACCAACGGACAGCCCCTTTGTGCTCCCGGCACGGTCTGTAACCTGCGCTACGACCAGGCGAAGAAGGACAGCGAACGTATCGGCGCCCACGTCGCCCTGTCGCCCAACGACAAGCTGACGGTCTCGGCCGGATACCTGCGGACCGTCGACGACTACAAGGAGAGCGCCTTTGGCCTGATCAGCGCGAAGTTCGACAGCCTTTCCGTCGACGTGGACTTCGCGGCCAATGAGAAGGCCACCCTTTATGCCTACTACACCTACGAGAAACTGGCGGACTTCCAGGTCGGTCGTCAAAGCGGCGCCACGCCCTCCAACGACCCGCTCCAGAACTGGACCTCGACCGTCGACGACAAGACCAGCTCGGTCGGGGCGGGAGCGAACTTCGTCCTGGTTCCAGAGAAGTGGTTCCTCAATCTCTCCGGCCAGTACCAGAAGGTCGACGGGAACAATGCCCTCTTCTCGGCCCCCGGAAGCGCCCCGTCCCTCTCCCGGGTCGGCATCGGCGGCGTGCAGAGCATTCCGCTCTATGACGACATGAAGATCACCACGATCTCTGCCGAGGCGAAGTATCAATTCTCGACCGACTGGTCCGCC
>JANNJB010000030.1:0-4926 GCA_031405615.1 Vicinamibacteria bacterium
GCTGTAAATGAGCATCTGTTTGTTCAACGTGTACATCGCGTAGGTAACAAGCAGATGCTCATTTACAGCGTTCCGCTGTGCCTTTTTGGATTACTACGCTACATGTTTCGGGTCAGTTCAGGGAAGGGTGGGGATCCGACCGAATCGCTGCTGAAGGACTGGTTGCTTTTTGTGGTGGGGGTATCGTGGGTGCTGATGGTGGTCTGGAGCATCTATCCGTGAAGCGGGTCTTTATTATTCTTGTTAACTGGAACGGCTGGCAAGATACGATTGAATGTCTGGAAAGTCTGCTGCTCCTAAACTACCAGGATTTCATCGACGACATGGACCTCGCGTGGGTTCCGGTGGAGAAAACCTGGCGTCTCAACGAGCGCCACTACGGATCGCTTCAGGGCCTCAACAAGGAAGAGACCGCGAAGAAGTACGGCGAGGACCAGGTGAAGATCTGGCGTAGGAGTTTCGCGACGCCGCCTCCGCCCCTCGACCCCGCCGATGAGCGTTCCGCCCACAAAGATCCCCGCTACGCGGCCTTGCGACCCGAGGAGATTCCCAAAGGCGAGTCCTTGAAGGACACCATCAGTCGCATGATGCCCTGCTGGCAGGACCAGATCGCCCCCCGGGTCCGCGCAGGTCAGCGGTTGATCGTCACCGCCCACGGCAACTCGCTGCGGGCCCTCGTCATGCACCTGGACGGCATGAGCGAGGCTGAAATCCTCGAGTTCAACATTCCAACCGGCGTGCCCCTCGTGTATGAACTCGATCAGGATCTGCGTTCCCGAGGGCGGCGGTACCTGGGAGACGCGGCGGCGGTAGCGGCGCGGGCGGCCGCGGTCGCCGCACAGGGCGCTTCGAAGAAATAACCCTCAGGAGTCAAAACCGTCATGATGCGTTCCGCGTTGTTGTGGGCGTCCGAAAACCAGACGCTCCGGGAGACGTTCCCCAAGTACAAGTTCGCGAAAGCGGCGGTGAAGAAGTTCATGCCCGGCGAGAGTTTCGCGGACGCGCATCGCGAAGGCACGCGGCTCAATGGGATGGGCGCGGGCGTCATCTTCACGCGCCTCGGCGAGAACGTGCTCGACAAGAAGGCGACGCAGGAGGTGGCGGACCACTACCTCGGCGTCTTCTCCTCGATTTCCAAGGAGAAAGGGCCGATGGAGATCTCCATCAAGCCCACGCAGCTCGGTCTCGACCTGCCCGGCGGGACCGACCTGTGCAACTCCCATCTCGACGTGCTCTGCGCCGCGGCGCAGAAGGCGAACAATGTCCTCTGGATCGATATGGAGGGCTCGAAGTACACCGACGTGACCCTCGAGATCTACCGCCGCGCCAAGGCGAAGTTCCCGAACGTGGGCATCGCCTTGCAGACCTACCTCTTTCGCACCATGGCCGACCTGGAGTCGTTGCTTCCCATGAAGCCCCTGGTTCGCCTGGTGAAAGGCGCCTACCTCGAGCCCGCGAACATCGCGTTTCCCGCGAAGAGCGACGTGGACGAGAATTTCTTCAAGCTCGCGGAGCGCCTGATGAAGAAGGACGGCGTCGAAGCCGGAGCCCGCGCGGTTTTCGGGACTCACGACTCCGTGCTTCATGTTCGCATCACCGCGGCCGCGGCTCATCTCTCGAAGTCGCAATACGAGTTCCACATGCTCTACGGCATCCGGAATGAGGAACAGAAGCGGCTCATCCAGGCCGGGCACACGGTTTACGTGCTGGTGAGCTACGGCGAATTCTGGTTCCCCTGGTATATGCGCCGCCTCGCCGAGCGCCCCGCCAACGTCTGGTTCGTCGTGAAAACGATGTTCCAGTCCTGAGGGCCCGGACGTTCGCTTCGCCTGATCGAGTGCGACCGGTCAGACTGTCCTCATGAGCGAACACCAGACCGGGAACGTCCGAACCCCGACCGGCAACCTCCGCCGGTCGCTCGCGGTCTATGCGGCGGCCGAACCCACCCTGCATCTGCTCGTCTTCCTAGGGTCTTCTTCGCGCGGAGACGCGGGGGGGGCCGCGGATATCGAACTCGGATACGTCGCGGATGAGGGTTTCGACGCGCCGACCTTTAAGCAGCTCGCCGCCTCCGTTCTCGATCTCGAGAAGGTCTCTATCGCCGATCTAGAGCGTGCCGCCACCACCGCGTTCCGGGCCGCCCGGGAAGGAGCCCTCGTTTACGAGCGGTCCCCGGAAGGCTTCGCCGAGTTTCGCGAGCGCGCGATCCACAACTGGTGCGAGATCGCCCCGGTCCTGAACGCGGTCTACGATCGTATCGAGACCCCCTCGCCCCGGTATCCGCCGCGATGAGGGCGATCGATCCCGAACTCCTGCGCGAGCGCACCCGCGTGCTCGAGTATCACCTCGGCCGGATCAAGGAGAGCCTGCCTGCCGATCCCCTCGCCTTCAAGCGGGGGACCGACGCGGCGGACGTGGTGTCCCTCCACCTGCTTTTCGGAATCCAGGTGGTGCTGGATCTCTCGATCTTCGCCTGCATCCATTTCGGCCTCCAGGCCCCCGCGAGTTACGACGATGCGGTGGCGCGTCTCGCTCACGCCGGGCGGATTCCGGATTCGCTCGCCGACCGGCTCGAGAAGGCGGCGACGACGTTCCGCGACGCCTTCGTCCACGCTTTCGAGCAGCTCGATGCCGCCTCGATCTATCGCGCGGCCCGGGTGCTTCCAGACGATCTCCGGATGTTCATGGCCGACATCGCCGGCCACCTCGGGGATTAGAGGGGGCGAACCGCGATGAACGGGCGGATCCTGATCGCGGGAGGCGGCATCGGGGGGCTGGCCCTGGCGGCCCTTCTCCACCGACGGGGAAGGAAGTGTGTGGTTCTCGAACGCGCCCCGCGTTTTGATCCCGTGGGCGCCGGTATCGTCCTCCAGCCAAACGCCGTAAAGGCCCTGCGCATCGGCGGGATCGAGGAAGGCATCGTGAATCGCGGCGCGCCGATGGAGCGGATGCAGATTCGGGACAACCTCGGGCGGATCCTCTCGTCGATCGAAGGCGTCGTATTCCGCAGGCGATTCTCCGCGGGCGCTTTCGGCTTCCATCGCGCGACCTTGCACGCGGCACTCGCCGGGCTCATTCCCGAGATGTCGATCCGCCTGAACGCGACGATTCGTTCCAGCGGTGCGAGCGGGGAAGGCGCCTTTGTGGAACTCGCGAACGGCGAACGGCTCGAAGGCGTTGGCCTTGTCGCCGCGGACGGGCTTCATTCGGTCGTGCGCCGCGAACTCGTGCGCGATGGCGAGCCGCGTTACTCCGGATACACGAGCTGGCGTGGCGTGGTCGCGCGCGGAGCGCTCTGGCCCGCGGGGCAGATGAGCGAGAGTTGGGGCCGCGGCGCGCGCTTCGGTCTCGTGGCGATCGATGGAGACCGTCTCTACTGGTTCGCGACCGCGAACGCGGCCGCGGGAGGCCGCGAAGCGTCGAAGGGGGACCTGCTGCGCCGTTTCGGGGGCTGGCACGAGCCCATCCGCGCGGTGATCGAGGCGACGCCCGACGAGGCGATTCTTCGAACCGACATCGCGGATCGCGATCCGATTCAGAAATGGAGCGATGGCCGAATCACCCTTCTGGGCGACGCCGCCCATCCCATGACCCCCAATCTGGGACAGGGCGGAGGTCAGGCCATCGAGGACGCGGTGGTCCTGGATCTGTGCCTTTCCGCTTCAACCGATGTCGCGGGCGCGTTCAAGGACTATGAGAGCCGGCGCCTGGAACGGACCGCGCGCGTCGTGACCGAAGCGAGGCGATTCGGCCGGATCGGCCAGCTCGAGAACACGGCGGCCCGGTGGGCGCGCGATCTCGCGGTGCGCTTCACGCCGACCAGCGCGACCCTCGGCGCCTTGTCGTGGCTCTACGACTTCGACGTCTGACTCGATATCAAGGCCTGCGGCTGAGCAGGCGCCCTAAGAACCGCCGATCTCCCTCAGGACGGCCCACGCGATGGCCGCGAGGACGAGCAGCCCGAGGATCATGCGCAGGCATCCGCTGCTACAGGCCGCTCCACCTGTCCCGATGCCGCCGATGGTCTTGAGGAAGGCTGCGGCCTCGGCCTCGTCGAAGCCGGTCTGACTCATCAACTGAGTCATGGCGCCTTCCTTCTGGTTCGCCTTCACCATCGCGATGATCTGGGCGGCGAGTTTTGCGTTCACACGCCCGTCGGTTTTGTGCATCACGATGAGGGCGTCCACCGCCTCCTTGGCTTCCTTGAGCCCGACCTTCGTCTGCTGGCGATACTTCCTGATCGCCTCGATGAGGTTGCCCTGGCGAATTTCGGCGAGCGCCGCCTGCTCGGCCTGTTTCAGGTTCCGGGGCAGCGCTTCGTGGGCGCCCGCATGGTGAGCTCCCGCCTCGATCGCTTCGATCGCCACCTTGGCTTCGGCCAGGCCCACGTCCGCCATGTTGCGGAACTGCTTGATCGCCTCGAGCTTGTCGCCTCTGGCGATGAGCCGCCTGAGTTCCTTCAGTTGTTCGCCCGTCAGATTCAAGGGAAGAGCCTCAGTAGTAGACGATCACGCGGAACGCGCCGCTGTTGTCCTGAAGATAGTCGTCATTGATGCCGAGGAACAACGTGCCCCGGCCGCGGACGCGGATGGGTCCCTTTTCGTTGCCGATGAAGAAGGGATCGCCCGACTCGCCAATCTTGCCGACCAGCGATGCGCCGGGACGGCTCGGGATGGGGCGCTTCGGGTTGCGTCGCGAGCCGCTCTCGCCGCCCGGGCCGTCTTTGCGGTCCGGGCCCCAACGGACCTCGCCGCGGGAGTCGAACCAGATCTCCTGCCCGTCACGCAACTCGATCGCGGTTCGCGTCCACGCGTCGGCGCCCGGGACATCGACCTCGCGTTCGCGGAGGCCGTTTGGACGCTGGTTGCCGGGCCGACGGTCGTCGCGGTCACTGCGCTCGCGATCGCGATCGCGGCCGGAGAACTC
>JANNJB010000031.1:0-7360 GCA_031405615.1 Vicinamibacteria bacterium
CGAAGAGTTCTCGGGCGGCTGGCAGATGCGCATAGCCCTCGCGAAGCTCCTGCTCCAGCGACCGAATCTCCTGCTGATGGACGAGCCCACGAACCACCTCGACCTCCCCGCCTGCAACTGGCTCGAGGAGTACCTGCACGACTACGAAGGCTCCGTGGTTCTCGTCTCCCACGATCGTTTCTTCCTTGATGCCGTGGTCAAGAGGATCACGCAGGTCGAACTGCGGACGCTCACCGACTATCACGGCAACTACTCGAAGTATCTGGTCGACTACCAGGCGAACCTCGAAAACCTCCTCGAGTCCCATCGCCGCCAGTCGGAAGAGATCGAGAAGACCGAAGCCTTCATCAACCGCTTCCGATATCAGGCGACCAAGGCCCGCCAGGTCCAAAGCCGGATCAAGATGCTCGACAAGGTCGACCGGATCGAGATACCCGCGCAGCGCGCGAAGATCCACTTTCACTTCCCCGAAGCGCCCAAGGCGGGCCGCGTGGTGCTCGAAGTGAAGGACCTCCATCGTGCGTACGGCTCAAACGTCATCCTCGACAAGGTGAACCTCACCGTCGAACGGGGCGATCGTATTGCTCTGGTGGGCCCGAACGGCGCAGGCAAGTCGACATTGATGCGGGTGCTCGCCGGCACCGACAAACCCACGAGCGGTTCCGTGACCCTCGGACATCAAGTGATGATGGACTACTTCGCCCAGAACCAGGCGGACGTTCTCGCCGGCTCGCAGACCGTCTACGAAGAGATGGCGGGCACGAGTCCCACCACCATGGTCCCGATGATCCGTTCGATCCTCGGCGGCTTCCTCTTCTCGGGCGACGACGTCTACAAGAAGGTGGCCGTCCTCTCGGGCGGCGAACGCAATCGCCTCGCCCTCGCGAAGATGCTCCTCAAGGCGAGCAACCTTCTGCTCCTCGACGAACCCACGAACCATCTCGATATCGATTCGAAGGACATCCTCCTGGAAGCCCTCGCCGCGTACACCGGCACCATCGTCTTCGTGTCGCACGACCGGCACTTCGTCGATCGCCTGGCCATGAAGGTCATCGACGTGGGCGACACGTTGGCGACCCTGTATCCGGGCGGCTACGAGGACTTCCTCGACTGGCGCAAGCGCATGGAGGCTGGGGAAGCCGGCACACCCGCGCCCAGCAAGCCGAAGGCGCCGAGCCTCACCGAAGTGAAGACGGCCGTCGTGAAGGCGGTCGCCACGACGCCCGGGCTTCCCCAGAAACCGCCGCCCGCACCTCTGCCTGAGAGGCGGACAGCCGCCGCGACGCCCACCGCGAATCCCCTCGCCCCGCGGCTGCGAAAGCCGGAGGCCCAGGACGGGAAGGCGGCCGCCGAGGCCGAACGTCAGGCGCGCATCGCCTTTGACCGGGCGGAGAAGAAACGCAAACAGCGTCTCGACGAAATCGAGAAACGGATCGCGGAGAAGGAAGCCGCGATCGGCGTGATCGAAAAGGCCATGACCGAACCCGGTTTCTTCGATGATCGCGCACGCGCGGAAAAGGCCGCGAAGGATCGCGAGTCTTTGATGTGGGAAGTGAACGACCTCATGAGCCAGTGGGAGCTCATGCAGCAGGAGACGGCAACCGCCTCGTAGCCCGCACGGAAGCTACGCTCGTGTGATCTCGGGCGGACCCTCGCCGTTCGGATCGGAAACGCTGGCCCAGGCGAGCGCTATCCAGAGGAAGCGGAAGTTCATGACGTCGGCGTTGATGGAGTTCACGAGGATCCCGATCACCGCGGCGGCGGCCGCGCGCGGCAGGAGTGTCCCCTCAGCCAGGACCGGACGCAAAGCGCGAAGCCACGCGATCCACAGAATCACCAGGGAGAGTCCGCCAGACACGCCGGCCTCCGAAAGCCGTCCGGCGAAATCAGAATGCGGCGGCACGTTTCGGTAGCGAGCGGTGATCCGGCCCTCGCGAAAGGCGGTTTCGGTCAGCGTCGTGAAACGTCCGGGCCCCACGCCGGTGAGCGGATGGTCGATAAGGGCGGACCAGGCGATCCGCTTGAGCGCGGCGTAGCTCATGAGCTTCCCCTCGATCCTCAGACCGAGGACGTCCATGGATATCGAGCCGACTTCGTAGTGGGTCGCCGGGCCTTTCGGCATCGGACCGATCACGGAGGCGACATTCACGATGAGGACCACGGCGAGGGCGACGATCCACGCCGACGCGCGAAGCCCGCCGGACCGGATTCGAGGCGCCAGAAAGAGCGCGGTCGCCACGAAGAACCCCGCGACGCTCCTCGAATACGTGAAGAACTCGCCCATCGCGAGCAGACAGGCGAGCGCGGTCCACCAGGGCTTCTCCGACGCCGCGGCGCGGGCGCGGAACGCCAGGGCGAGCAGGAACGCGACCAGGAGCGCATTCCCCAGGAACTCGGGCGCTTCGAACAGGCCGCGGAGCCTCCTCACCGCGCCGACGACGGGCAGCAGCTGGAGTTCCCCGAACATGGGGGCCCACCCGGCGCCGAAATCCCCGAGAAACACCGCGAGGATCGATACTCCGCAGACCAGGGCCATCGCGGCGACGAACGTCCCCTGGACCCGAGCGGCCAGCTCGGGCAGGCCCACGGCGGCGAGACGGCGAAAGACCAGGAAGATCGCGGCAACGTAGATCTGTTTGGCGAGATGGGAAAGGCCTGCCGCAGGATCCGGGGAAACCGCCGACGCGAGGGCGGTGACCGAGAGATAGGCCAGCAGCGGCCAGTCCGAGCGCCTCCACCATGACCCGCCGGGGGCCGCACGCCATACCGCGAACGCGAGTGCTGGAAAGAGCAGGTCGCCCCATTGGGCGTTCAGGGGGAGACCGGATCGTCCCACGGGCAGGAGAGCCACATAGAGGACAACCAGCCACGGCAGGACCCCGCTCATCGCGGGAAGACGTTAGCTCGAAACCTGCGTTGCGAACCTGGCTCAAAATAGCGACGTGCCCGAACTTCCGGACCTGACCGCCTACGTCGAAGCCCTCGATCGCTTCATCGTCGGCCGGGTTGTCGAGTCCGTCCGTGTCGTCACGCCGTTTCTTGTCCGCAGTTGGGAGATCCCGGTGTCCGCGGTCACCGGGAAGCGCGTCCTGTCGTCGGAGCGGATCGCCAAGCGGATCGTTCTGGGGTTCGAAGAGGACCTCTTTTTCGTGATCCACCTGATGATCGCGGGTCGGTTTCACTGGAGGAAGCGCGGGGCAGCGGCTTCGCGGCGAACCGATCACCTGGCGCTCGATTTCGATAACGGGTCTTTGTTTCTCACCGAAGCGTCGACCAAGAAACGCGCCTCCCTCTTCGTGGTGCGCGGCCGCGAGGCTCTGCGCGCTCACGACCCCGGCGGAATCGAGCCGCTCACCTGCTCGCTCGCCGACTTTCGCGCCCGGCTGCTGATCGAGAACCACACCGTCAAGAGATCGCTGACCGATCCGAGGCTGGTCGCGGGAATCGGCAACGCCTATTCGGACGAGATCCTCCACCGGGCGAAGTTGTCCCCTCTCGTATGGACCACGCGGCTCACCGAGGAGCAGATCGCCCGGCTCCACGGGGCGACGCTCACGACCCTCGCAGAATGGATCGGCCGTCTGCGCTCGCAGTGGGGCGGCAAGTTCCCCGAAAAGGTGACGGCGTTTCACCCCGACATGGCGGTTCACGGGAAAGCGAAGTTGCCCTGCCCGGTCTGCGCGACGCCCGTCCAGCGTATCGCCTACGCGGACAACGAGTGCAACTACTGCCCCACCTGCCAGACCGGGGGGAAGCTCCTGGCCGATCGCGGCATCTCCCGCCTTCTGCGCGAGGACTGGCCGAAGTCGCTCGAAGAGATGGAGGAATGGAAGGCGGCCCGCGTCAGGGCTCCTTGACTCCGTGCCTCCTCACGCCTACGCTTCTTTCATGGGTCTTAAAGGCATTCTCGAAAAGATGAAGCTGGTCGAGTCGGACGAGCCCGCGGCCGTCGCCGACGTGACCGCCGTCCGGGCGGTGCCGTCCTCGACCACGCCGAGGAGATCCGCAACCGCTTCAGCTCCTCCGCCTTCCATGAAGGAGCTGATCCACCGGGTCCCTGCGCCTCGCCTCGACGAGCAGTCGCTTTCGGGAGGCACAGAGATACCGGACTTCCCCTCCATCTATAAGGCTTCCGGGGTCAAGGATCCGGCCCACGGCTTCACCGCCTACAAGGTGCTCGAGATCCTCTCCTCGCCGGATTTCGCCGCCCTCGATTCAAGGGCCAAGGCCGGGGCCCTCTCGGGCTTCCTGCGCATGAATCCCGCGGGTCCGGTGAGAATCGAGGATGTGATCGAGGACGCCCTGGCGCGGGACACCGCGCTTGACGGGTTCGAGGGATTCCTGCGGATGAAACTCGACGCCCGCAACGCCGATCGCGAGAAGGAGAATGCCACCCTTCAGGCCGGCATCGACGAGCTGGCGCGCAAGAACCGCGAAATGATCCAGGCGAACCTCGAGGCCATCGCGAAGGAGCAGGAACGTTTCGCATCCTGGCAGGCCCGCAAGCGCATCGAAGAACAGAAGCTCTTCGAAGCCGTCGCACCGTTCGTCGAGAAGAACCCGGTCTCGGTCGGCAACTCGTCGCACGAAACCCGTGAAACCTCCGAAACCAAGGACGCGCCCCCAACCACCTAAGGCCCGCCCGGCCGTCGCACTAACGCTCACCCAAGCGAAACCAGGAGACTCAACCATGTTCGGTCGGCTCGGCAGACTCATCAAATCGTGGATCGGCTTCTTCATCTCGTTCGGCGAAGACCCGGAGGTGATGCTCCAGGAATCGATCGAGGAGATGCGCAACACTCTTCCCAAACTGAACCAGATTCTCGTCACCACTCGCGCCACGGTGATCCGGCTCGAGCAGGAGAAAGAGGAACTGGAGCGGAAGGAAAAGCAGCTCGTGGCATCGATCCAGGCCGCCCTTCGCGAGGGGAGCCCGGAAGCCCGGCGGATCGCCCAGGACGATGCCTCGACCCTCCAGCAGATCCGCATGGAACTGACCGCGAGCCGCGAGCAGCACATGGCCGCGTCGAACGCCTTCGAGAACGCGCAGCTCACCGTCGACGACATCAAGACCAAGCTCAAGACGAAGATCGAGCACGCGCGGCGAGCCATTCACGAATCGAAGAAAGCCGAGGTCATGAAGGGCGCGGCGAGCGCCCTCGCCGAGCTCGACACCTACGGCACAGGGGCGACCACCGAGAAATACCTCGAAGAGATCAAGCAGAAGGTCGCGGAGAGCAAGGCGTCGGTGGAGATCGCGACCGGCGGACTCGACGTGGAGCGCATCAAGATGGAACGCAAGGCCCGCCAGATCCAGGCTGACGGCATCCTCTCCGAGTTCGAGGTGGAGATGGGCCTCAAGAAGCCCGACGCAGTCGCGGTAGCCGCACCTTTCCCCGAAGCGGCGCCCCAACAGCAGCAGAAGACACCGCAGGCAGGTTCGTAAAGCCCCTCAGTGCTCGAGAAGCACCCTGTCCTCAAGCGAGCCCTCGCCAACCAGTACCAGGTGATCCTGGTGGCGGCGGCGTCCGCCCTCGCGGTCGCCACCATCTCTCCCCTGCCGTTCCTGGTCCTTCTGGGCGCCGAGTTCATGGTCATGCCGTTCATGTTCGAGCGGCTCAAGAAACGGCTCGAGATCGAGAAGAAGTACGCGGCGAGGCAGAGCGAGAGCCTCTCCCAGAACGAGCGGTACGACCAGCTCCATCCCGACCAGAAACTGCGCTATGACGGACTCAAGAAACTCTGCCGACAGATCCAGGGCAACTATCAAGGCCTCACCACCGCGAGCCAGAGCATCCTCGCCGAATACAACGACAAGTTCGAAGCGATCCTCGCCACCTGCCTGCGCCGTCTGTGGCTGGTCCGCAAGTACGACTCGATGATCCGCGCCTTCGACGTAGACAAGGTCAAGGCCGACACCGAGAAACTGAAGGCCTCGCTCGCGGCCGAGGGCCTCGCCCCCAGGGTTGCTGAGGCGTGGAAGCAGAATCTTGATATCAAGGAAAAACTTCTCGCGGCGGTCGACCGCAACATCGCCAATCGCGAGGCCCTGCTCGCGGAACTGGATTCGCTCGAATCGCTCTTCCAGCTCCTGCTTCAGAAGTCGCTCGCCGCCACCGACGCCCAGGCGTTCTCGCAGGAGATGGACGATCTCCTCTCCCAGGCCGACCAGGACGCGGCGAGTGTTCAGGAGATGGAGCAACTGCTTGGGTCGATGCCGGAACTCGGAGGCGTTCACGCGGTTTCGGACGAGGTCGGCCGACCGCTGCTTGAAACGCCCGACGAGCTTCAATCCCTGATCGGCAACCGGACCGGTCGACCCCAGCAGCCGAACCGGCAGGACACACTGAGGCCCCCGAGACGAGGAGAACGTTCGAGATGAGCACCGCGGTTCCCACGAATTCCTTCATCGACACACTGCCGGGTTGGGCGGCCGAACTCGTCCGCGCCGTGCGGGCCAAGCAGGCGAACACGTTCCTGATCCACGGCACGGTCGCCGACCTCGTTCCCGTGCGTTCGTCGTCGGGATTGCGCTTTCTCTCTCTCGAAGGATTCCTCCAGCACGAACTCTTCACCGGCTGGCCGGCCCTCATCACCTACAACCGGGCCGAAGGTCTCGGCTTCGCGGCCCCCGAGGCGCGCGGCCACTTCCAGGAGAAGCTCAAGTCCTACGACTCGGTCCACGGCACGTCGTATGCGCAAGCACTTCCCCGCGACCCCGGACCCGCCTTCGCCCTGCTCGACTCGTACTTCCGACAGTGCGCGATGGCTTCGCCGCCTCGCCCCGTGGTTCTGCTGCTTCCCTTCGCGGATACCGTGGTCCCCGCGGGCGACGCGTCGTACCGCACTCCCGAGGACCGAGCGGTTCTCGTCTACCTGCGGAAGTGGTCGCAGGATCCGACGCTGCTCGCGAAGAACATCGTCGTCGTGCTCGTCACCGAGACCCTCGCGGAGATCGATCCCAAGCTCCTGCGCGCCAACGCCGCGCGCGAGGTGGAGATCGTGCGTCCCGATCAGCGAAGCCGGGTGGAGTATCTCGAAGCCGTCCGCCCCGCTGAGTGGTACACGAAGATGTGCGAACTCGAACCGGCGCGCCTCGCCGAACTGACCGCGGGCATGACGCGGGTCCAGCTTGGCCAGATCCTCGACGGCGCCGACGCAGCGGGAGCGAAGATCACCCGCGACGAAGTCCGGCGCACCAAGAAGGAAGTTATCGAGACGGAGGGGCTCGGCCTGCTCGAATACGTCGAGCCCAAATACGACCTCTCGATGGTCGCGGGCATGCCCGCAGTGAAGGAACGGCTCCGCCGTGCCGCCCGCGCCATCGCGCGAGGCAACCCGGCGGCGGTGCCGATGGGTT
>JANNJB010000032.1:0-4021 GCA_031405615.1 Vicinamibacteria bacterium
CTCTTGAAGGCTTCAAGATCGAGGATCTCCGCCCTCTCCTCGAGAATCCGGATCTCACCAAGGTCTTCCACGGCGCCGACTACGACATCGCTCTCTTGAAGGCCAAGGCGTCGATCGGCGTCCGCAACATCTACGACACCATGGTGGCCGCGAAGTTTCTCGGTCGGACCGAGGTGGGGCTGCAAGCGACCTTGCGCGACGAACTCGGTCTCACCATCTCGAAAGGCAACCAGAAGGACGACTGGTCGGCCCGCCCCCTCTCGGCCGAACAACTCGCCTACGCGCTCACCGACGTCAACCACCTGCTCGAGGTCATGACGAAACAGCGCGCCGAACTCGAGACCCTGCGCCGTCTGCACTGGGTCGAGGAAGAGTGCCGCGCGCTCGAGTCGCTGAGCGGGCTGCCTGCGAAGATGGATCCTCGCGAGGTCTTCCGCGACGTGAAAGGCGTCGCCGCCCTGTCGCCCCGCGCGCTCGCGGTCTTCCGTGAACTGATCGCCAGCCGCGAGGTGATCGCCTCTGAACTCGATCTGCCCCCCTTCCGGGTCGCGGTGAACGAGTCCCTCATGGCCCTCGCCCGTTCGGAGAAAGACGGCGGACGCGATGCGGTGACAAATCACATCAGGCGTCGCGAATACGCGGAGCGATTCCACGAAGCGCTCGCACGCGGTCTCGAAACGCCCGAGGCGGATCTCCCCAGACTCGAGCGCGGCCGGCGCATCGAACTGCCGCTGGCTCAGCAGCGGCGGGTGGCCGCCCTCAAGGACTGGCGCAAAGCCGCGGCCACGCGCACCGGCCTCGAGCTCTCGCTCGTCATCCCCCAACGCCTCATCGACAAGATCGCCGAGGCGAGCCCACGCTCGCTCGATGACCTGAACGCGATCGAGGGTCTGCGGCGGTGGCGGGTCGAGGCGTTCGGCGAGGAGATCCTCAAGATCACCCGGCCATGAGAGTCCGCCGGCTGGCCGCGATCAAGGAGATCCTGGACCGCGCCTACGATGAATACGACGCGCGCTGGATCGAGCCCGACCCGGTTCAGTTCGTCTGGCGCTACGACCATCCGGAGGATCGCGAGGTCATTGGCCTCATCTCATCCGCCCTCGCTTATGGAAATGTGATTCAGATCAAGCGCAGCGTCGAACGCGTCCTCGAAGTGCTCGGCCCCCGGCCCGCCCGCGCCATCGACTCCCTCGAGACGAAGGCGACGCTTCAAGCCCTCGCCGGGTTCAAACACCGTTTCAACGATGCCGCGGATGTGACGTGTCTCCTCGTCTTCATCCGGGGCATGCGGCGGCAGGCCGGTTCGGTGGAACGCTTCTTCGCGGAAAGCGGGCCGATCAAAGACATTGGCCCCGCCCTCGCGAGTTTCGTCGGGCGGACGTTGTCCCTCCCCCGCGACGGGATCTACGATCGCGGGCCGTTGCCCGAGCAGGCGGGCGTGCGTTTCTTCTTCCCGTCGCCCGAAGACGGCAGCGCCTGCAAACGCCTCTGCCTCTATCTCCGGTGGATGACGCGGAGAGACAGTGTCGATCCCGGCGGCTGGAGCCTCGTGCCGCGCTCGTCCCTGCTCGTCCCTCTCGATGCCCACATCATCAACATCGGCAGGTCGGCGCGGCTCACGAAGCGCATCACGCCGGGATGGAAGATGGCGGAGGAAATCACCGCGACGCTTCGCAAGTGCGATCCCGAGGACCCCGTGAAGTACGACTTCGCCCTGCACCGGATGGGCCTGTTCAAACGCGAGGCGGATCTTGAATCCCTGCGACGAGCGTAGGGGCACGCTGCGCGTGCCCAGACGCTGAACGTTTCGGGGCACGCGCAGCGTGCCCTACAATTTCGGTATGACGTCGCCCCATATCGACGCGGAAGAATCGCAGCGTCACGCATTGTTGAAGTTCGACTACAGCAAACGGCCGCTTGCCGGACGAGTCATCTTCGTGGCGGGCGGCACGGGCGGGCTCGGGGCGGCCACCGCGGCGCTCCTGATCACGGAGGGGGCGTATCCCATCCTCGGCTACCGCGACAACAAGGGGCGGGCCGAACTGGTCCGTCAGCGCCTGCAAGACACCTACTCGGGACCGGTCGGTCTTGTCCAGGGCGACATCAGCGACGATACGGCGCGAAAGCGTTGTGTCGAAGAAGTGGTGGGATCACGCGACCGGATCGATGGCCTCGTGGTCTTCTCGGGCCATCCCGCCCGTGCTACGACCGTTGACCTCGAACCACGCGCCTTTCAAGAAGCGCTGGACCAGAACACCGTGGCCCCGCTCCTGCTCGCGCGCGACGTCGCCCTGGCCATGAGGGAACGCGCCGCCCGCGGCGCGATCGTGCTGGTCTCGAGCATGCAGGGCACGCACCCCTTCGAAGGATCGCTCGCCTACGGCACGTCGAAGGCCGCGCTCATCCACGGCGCCCGTGTCCTCGCGAAGGACTTCGGCGGGAGAGGCGGCGTCAACGTGAACGTGGTGGCGCCCGGCGTCACGACCGCGGGAATGGCGCGCGCGTCGATCGACTCGGGCAAGTACGACCCGATGATCGACCGCGGGGTCGTCACCCGCTTCGGCCGCCCCGAGGACATCGCCCGCGCGGTCCGTCTCCTCATCGACCCGGAAAGCTACATCACAGGCCAGGTCCTCGTAGTCGATGGAGGCCTCACCCTCCGCAGGGACTGCATTTGACGTATTCAGACCGGGCCAACGAAACTAGCCGCCTATGAAAAACGTCCTGGCCATTTTCGCGATCTCTCTTGCGGCCTCGGGCTGCAACCAGCCGGCCACCGCCGTCGCCGCGGGCTCGTCGTCGACTCCCGACCAGAGCGGCAAGGAGATCGCGGCGAAGATCGGCTCGCGTTCCTTCTCGAACGCCGAACTCGACACCCGCCTCAAGGCCGACATGGACGCGCTCAAGGCGCGTGCCCTGGCGAGCGAAGAGCAGCTCAAGGCGCAGCTCGCGGACGTCCAGATCCAGGTGAAGGAACAGGAATTCAACCTTCGCAAGAAGGCCCTCACCGAGGTCCTCTTCGACATGGAGGCGCAGGCCCGGGGCATCACGCGCGACGCTCTGACCGCCCAGGAGATCAGCGCGAAGGCCGCGGTGGCCCCGGCGGACATAGACAAACTCTGGGAGGAAGTGAAAGGCCGCGCGCAGGGCGCTTCCAAGGAGCAGGTGATGCCGCAGCTGCAGCAGATGACCGCGGCCCGAAAGGCGGAGAGCCGGCTCGCGGTGTTTCAGCGTGAACTCTTCAAGAAGCACAACGTGTCCTTCGTGGGCCTCCAGCCCGCGCGCAAGAAGGTGACCTTTCCCGACGACGCTCCGGTTCTCGGGCCGAAGGATGCGCCGATCACCATCGTCGAGTTCACGGACTACCAGTGCCCCTACTGCCAGCAGGCTCAGCAGTACGTCGACCGGGTGATGGCCACCTACAAGGACCAGGTCCGGCTCGTGTATCAGGAAGTCCCCCTCGACTTCCACGGCCAGGCCAAACCCGCCGGGGTCGCAGCGCGCTGCGCCGGGGAGCAGGGCCGTTTCTGGGAGATGCACTCGAACCTCCTCCTCTCGCCCGGAACCTACGATGCCGCCGATCTGCAGCGCCGCGCGGCGACGCTTGGGATCGATGCGACGAAGTTCAACGCCTGCACCGGGTCCGGCAAGTACGACCCGGTCATTGAAAAAGCGATCGCCAACGGCCGTTCGGTCGGCGTGACCGGCACGCCCACGTTCTTCCTGAACGGCCGATCGTTCTCGGGCGCGCAGCCTTTCGAGGTCTTCGAGCGCATGATCGAAGAGGAACTCGCGATGGCCGGCGCGAAGAGCGCCAACAACTAGCGCAGGCCGAATTAACTTCGGCCGGAGCGCGGGGCCCGGCACATTTTCTGGGGCTACGTGCGTTGGTTCGCGGCGCTCCTGCTGTGGGGCGCGCTGTTCCGCATCGTCGAGCAGGTGATGCTCTCGGTGCAGCTCACGGCCCTCACGGAGCCCCTTCGCGCGGCCGTCGAGGCGGACAGCACCTGGGCGCTCGCGC
>JANNJB010000033.1:0-2469 GCA_031405615.1 Vicinamibacteria bacterium
GAACTCGAGCCCGAGGTGCGCGGGGGTCGCTTCAACCTCGCGCGTGTCCTCGAAGCCCGCGGTCGATTGGCCGAAGCCGAGAGTCTTTATCGCGCGGAGATCTACTCGTTCGGCGATCATGGGAAAGCGCGTTTCAACCTCGCGCAGCTCGAACGCCAGCGCGGCAACCTCCCGGGCTATCTCACCGAACTCCGACTCTCCACCGAGAAGGCGCCCGACTTCGGCCCTGCGTACTTCTTCCTCGCCCGTGAGGAGCTCAACGCCGGCCGCCTCGCGGTGGCCCGGGACCTCGCCGAACGCGGGCTCAAGGTCGACAGCGTCTCCGAGGTGGCGCCGCTTGGCCACTACGTGATCGCCGACATCCTGTCCCGCGAGGGGAAACAGAAAGAAGCCCAGGTCGAGGCCGCGAAGGGCAAGGCCCTGGAGTCGCGTCGACGGCGTTCGCTGGATGTAGGCTAGAAAATATGATCCTCGCGCCACCTGATCCGATCTCGCGCATCATCCCGGCCGCGGAAATGGCCGCCGCCTTCGCGAAGGGCGGCTCGTTCATCGAGAACTCCGAGTATCGGGTGGGCCTCGCCCGGCGCGAGAGCGACGGCGACGCCGAGGTGCATGACGTCGATACCGACATCTTCTACGTGTTCGAGGGTACTGCCACGCTCGTCCTGGGCGGCGAGATGGTTGAGCCGAGAAGCGTCGGACCAAACGAAACCCGGGCCGCGAGCACGCAGAACGGCCAGGCGCAGACGGTGGCGAAGGGCGACGTCATCGTGATCCCGCGGGGGGTGCCCCACTGGTTCAGCGCGGTTGCCGAGGCGCCTTTTGTCTACCTCGTCGTGAAATCCACAGCCCGCTGAGCCGAGCCGCACAACCCGAACTCGAGGCCACGACGTCATCGCGAGTCGGTCCACGGACTTCGTGCCCCAAGGGCAGGCTTCGCGCTCCGTGACGTTTGAGAGAAACCCCAGATCGTCATCGCGAGCGACCCGACGGTTTGCGGGGAGCGAAGCGATCCTCGGCACGCTTGGTAGTTGTGGCCCGCGTGGCCGGCGGAAAGGGGCGCGCCTATTCGCGCCCTCCGGGTGAGGCTACGGCCAAGGCACCTGGGCGTTCCCCTCGTCTCCGTGGGCCGCATTGCGTCTCTTATGAACGAGCGGAGCTTCCGCTCCGCGAAGACCTAAAAGGAGCCTCGCGGCCCACTGCGCTCGGGGAACGGTGCCTTGGCCTTCGCACTCAGACATACGCGACCTTCCGCAGTCCAGACACCGACCACGCTCCATCCTCGCCCAAGCCCGACCTCAGAACCCGCCGGATCTTACGCCGGGCCGATCACCGCGGCTTCGATCCGCCGATACGAACCTGAGCGCCGACGCCCCAGGTGAACAGCACGTTCGCACCGCGGGATTTCTCCTCGAGCCGTTTCGCGATGCCGAGGTTGAAGCGGATGAAGGAAAGGGAAAGGCCTCCCTCGAGACCAAGGTAGGTCGCGTGGGCGGAAGCGCCGCGGGGTCGATCCCACGTTCGAGTCCCCACCGCTTTCCAGTCCGCGAGCATGCGGACGGATTTCTGGTCGGTGAGAACCAGGAAGGACTTCCCCACACCGAACTTGGCCCCGCCCATTCCAACCGTGGCCTCGAGGATCGGCCCGGTCCCGAGAGCAAAGCCTTCGCTCACGTCTCCCGGAACACGGTCGCCAAACGTGACCCCGAGGCTCGCCGCGGTTCGTTCTGACGTGCCGAAGGAAAGACCCCAGTACGGAAACGTGCCGGCCCCAGCATCCGAGGGAAACAGCGCCAGCGTGGAAACGATGAGGAATCCGGAAAACCTGCGGACTTTGGGCGTGGTCATGTGCGAGGTAACGCCGGAGATCGCGTTTGGGTTCCTTCGATCGGGGATGTATCGACCAAGGTTCGCGGTGGTGACACCGAGGAGCGCTGGGGTTTGGCCCGAGGATGGAGCGGGGCCGGTCGCTGATGTGGGTCGCACCCGGAGGGGCGTCCCCCGAGGGGAGGCTTCGCGCTCGAGAGCGAGTCACAACAGTCCGTCTGCGAGTTCGCGGTTCGCGAGGCGGGTAAGGAGCACACGATTCCATCGTTGCGGATCCAAGTGCGACGCACCCGCCGTGGCCAGGCTGCGCGCTCCCCGACGGGGCGAGCCCACATCAGCGTTCGGCCCCGCGGGCCATCACTACCAAGTCCGAGGATCGCGTCGTGGCCCGAGGCCAGGCGTCGCCCTGCCCTGCGGGCAGCGCTCGCGCTCGCTTCGCCTTCCGACGGGCTCCTCGCGATGACGATGTGGGGTTTCTCTCTCACGTCACGGAGCGCGAAGCCTGCCCTTGGGGCACGAAGTCCGTGGACCGACTCGCAATGACGAGCCCTAAATCGGTTGGTAGTGCTTAGGGCTGAGCGACGTCGCGCTAGATCAACGGCCCGGCGTCCAGGGCGCGCCGGCGGCTTCGAGGTCGGACTT
>JANNJB010000034.1:0-7386 GCA_031405615.1 Vicinamibacteria bacterium
CTTGCTGGACGGCCTTTTTGAGCATCCTGTTGGAGTGTTCTCCTGTTGTGCCACACGTGCGGATTATCGAAGTTCTAGCGCGCCAAAATATTTTTCCTCAGCCTGCTGGTGGTAGAATGGGCGGTGTTGCATCGAGACGAACTGCGGCGGGATTGGGATCTGGCACGGAGTGGCCGCACACCCACACCCATCGCTCCGCTTGAGTAATACGAGGAGACTCGCCTGTGCCCTTGCTTCGGATTCGTGAAGTCATGCCGATGGAAGGCTTTCGTCTTCGGCTCACGCTGACAGATGGGTCGATCGTCGAGCGTGATATCACTGATCTGCTGATGGGTCCAATGTTCGAGACCATACACAAAGACTCTGTCGCCTTTCGACAGGTTAAAGTTGAATCAGGGACGGTCGGGTGGCCAAATGGGGCCGACCTCTGCCCCGACGTCCTGATTTGGGGTGGGACCCCGCCAAAGAGTTCCGCCGTTCCTCCTCAGTCCCTGACTCTGAAATCTCCCTCTCTTGTCCGCTAAGCCATCTACGCGCAGAATACGTGCACCGTCCGCTCGCCGCTCTTGTTCGTCTGGTTGATTTGGTTTCTTTGGTTTGTTTTGTTTATTTCGTTCGGTCAGTGAACCAGAAGAACCAAATAAACGAGATAAACCAAACAAACCAGAAAGCCCCCCTCAGCCCCTCTCCTATATCTCAATCCTGGACCAGACAACTCAGAACTCATAACTCAGACCTTCCCTGATGGGCCGGGGTGATTTCTCTAAGGGAAAGGGGAGAAGTGGGATGCCTTCACGCTTCGCGAACGGACCTCCCAGAGCGATCCGCTCGGGCTGCCCCGGGCGGAAACCTTCTGGAATTCCCGCAGCCACGGTCTGTGACCGTGGTCTTCTGATCCTGCCGGATGGCGAACTCTTCGAGTACGTCTGCCGGTACTGCTGGACGCAGCTGGGCAAGCGCAAGGTCGAGCAGGAGCGTCCGCCCCTGATCATCTAAACGCCGTTCGTGTCGGCCCGGCGACAGGCTCGCGGCAGGGTGAGCGATATCCAGGGGCCGATAGGGGCTGCTTCGCGGCTCACCGCGTCGTGATCAGTGGCCGGCGAATCTGGCTATTGAAAGTGCGACCGATGGCCCGCCGGCGTGAATGGAGTCGCCTATCCTCGACGTCTTTCATGCTTCCATCGGTCTCAATCGCAAGGCGCCGTGTGCGCGCCGCCTTCATCCTGGCCGCCTGCGCGGCTTCCCGTGTCTCCGCTGCGGACCTGCCATCCCCACCCCCCCAGACCCTCACTCGAGAGGGGAGCCACGTCTCACTGCGCGCGAATCCTCTGGGCGCCGAGAGCATCACGGTTGACGGAAAGCTGGACGAAGCCGCCTATTCAAGGTTCGCACCGGCTTCCGATTTCATCCAGCAGGAACCTACCGAGGGGGCGCTCGCCACCGAGCGCACCGAAGCCTGGGTGTTTTTCGACGCGAAGAACATCTACGTCTCCGCGCGCTGCTTCGATTCGCAGCCGGAACGCATGGTCGCCAACGAATTGCGGCGGGATCATTTCAATCTCTTCGAAAACGAAAACTTCGCGGTGGTGCTCGACACCTTTCACGACAAACGCAACGCGTACATGTTCTACACCACGCCTCTGGGCGGCTTGTACGATGGCCTGGTCACGGATGAAACGAACAGCAACCGCGACTGGAATACGGTATGGGACGTTAAGACGGCGGTAGACGACAAGGGTTGGACCGTGGAGATCGTCATCCCCTTCAAGTCGCTTCGGTACGGCGCGGAAGGCCCCTGGGGCATCAATTTGCGCCGGCGGGTTCGCTGGAAGAACGAGTTGTCTTACCTCACCTTGATTCCAGCGTCCTTCGGTCGGCGCGGCATCATGAAGATTTCGTCCGCGGCCGATCTGATCGGACTGGCCACGCCGGCAAATTCGCGGGCCTTCGAGGTGAAGCCTTACTCAACCGCCGGAGTGAAGACGGACACCGCGCTGCCAAAACCCAATGAGTGGAACGGCGATCTGGGTTTCGACGCGAAGGTCACGCTGAGTAGCGCGCTCGCCCTGGATCTGACCTATAACACCGACTTCGCCCAGGTCGAGGATGACCTGCAGCAGGTGAATCTCTCTCGCTTCAGTGTGTTCTTTCCGGAAAAGCGCGACTTCTTTCTCGAGGGGCAGGGCATCTTCAGTGTGGGAAGCCAGGGAGGAGGAGGAGGAGGGCAGTTTGGTCCGGCTCAAACCCCGATTCTCTTCTTCAGCCGGCGGATCGGTCTTTCGGATGAGAATCTCGTCCCGATCAAGGGGGGCGGGCGAGTGACCGGCAAGGTTTCTGGATGGAGCCTGGGCGCTCTGCAAATGCGCACCGGCCATGACCCCGCCAAGGCGGTGGCTCACACGGACTTCTCGGTGCTTCGAGTCAAGAGGGATGTCCTGAAGCGCAGCAACCTGGGCCTCATTCTCACGCGCCGAGACGACGCAAGCGCGCCTGCTGCCAATCTCGTCTACGGCGGCGACCTGAATCTGGCCCTCAAGTCCACGATCCGTCTGACCGCCATCGGCGCGCGGAGCGATTCCGGACCGGGCTCTTCACGCGACCTCTTCTACCAGGGCCGCTTCGAGTGGAGCGCGGACCGGTATGGGCTGGAGGCGGATCACGTCCGAGTCGAAGAGAACTTCGATCCCGCCGTCGGCTTCGTGCCGCGATCGGACATCGACCGAAACCAGTTCCGCGCCCGCTTTTCCCCGCGGCCGAGTCGCGACTTCTTCAAGCCCGTGCGCAGGTTCAGCTTCAACGCGAGCTTCGACAACATCGCCACCGCATCCACCGGCGTTTTCGAGAGCCGGCAGATTGAGGGTAGTTTCGAGACCGAGTTTCAAAGCGGCGATGAGTTGAACTTCCAGATGACGCGGAATCGCGAGGTGGTCTCGTCCGAGTTCGAGGTTGCCGGGGGATTGATCGTGCCTTCGGGGTCCTACCGATTCAACGAGTTCGAAATTCGTTACCAGATGGGACAGCAGCGAAGCTTCGCGGGGAGCTTCGGGTTCTTGCGCAGCGGCTTCTACGGAGGGACCCGCACCCAGTATTCGTACTCGCAAGGCCGGATCGAAGTCAGTTCGCGGCTGTCCATCGAGCCGCAGCTTCGAATCAATCGGCTCGACACTCCCTTCGGCAAAGCGACGACCCGGCTGGTGTCGGGCCGGATCAACTGGACGCTCTCCCCACGGATGCTCGTGTCGGGCTTGTCGCAGTACAACTCAACCACCCACCAGGTGGCGACGAACATCCGTTTCCGGTGGGAGTACCAGCCGGGCAGCGACCTGTTCGTGGTTTACGGGGACGGCCGGGACACCTTGTCCGACTCCCGCCTGCCCGCCCTTACCACCAGGACGTTCGTGGTGAAGTTCACCCGCCTGTTCCGGTTTTAGGGTTCGCGGCCGTCAGCGATCGTCGCTCGGCCCCCGGTGAACGGGTTAGAGTCATTGCTCCCGTTGACCGAGGTGGCCCTTGCGAGAACTGTATCCGCCGATTGAGCCGTTCGACGACCGATTCCTGAAGGTCAGCGATCTCCACACCGTCCACTACGAACAGGTGGGCGACCCCAAAGGGAAGAAGGCCCTCTTCCTCCACGGGGGGCCGGGTGGCGGTCTCGATCCGAGCTACCGGCGGTATTTCGATCCCGCGAAGTGGCACGTGACTCTGTACGACCAGCGCGGCAGCGGCAAGAGCACGCCGAGCGCGGAGCTTCGCGAAAACACGACGTGGGACCTCGTGGCGGATGCCGAGCGCATCCGCGAAGAGCTGGGCATCGACAAGTGGCTGCTCTTCGGAGGGAGTTGGGGAAGCACCCTCGCCCTCGCCTACGCGCAGAAACACCCGGAACGGGTCAGCGGCCTGATCCTGCGCGGCATCTTCCTTCTGCGCCGCAAGGAACTGCTCTGGTTCTACCAGGAGGGCGCCAGCTGGCTTTTCCCCGACGCCTGGGACGAGTACCTGAGGCCGATTCCGCAAGCCGAGCGAGGCGACCTCATGAGCGCCTACCACCGTCGGCTCACGTCGGAAGATCCCGCAGTGCGAAACGCGGCCGCGAAGGCCTGGTCGATCTGGGAAGGCACCACCAGCCGTCTGCATGTCGACCCCGACTACATCACACGCTTCGGTGGCGACGCGTTCGCCGATGCCTTCGCCCGGATCGAGGCCAACTACTTCGTCCACGGCGGCTGGTTCTCGAGCGACACCCAGCTTCTCGACGACGTGCCGAAGATCGCGCACCTGCCCGGCGTGATCGTGCAGGGCCGCTACGACGTGGTCTGCCCGGCGGCGAGTGCCTGGGCCCTCCACAAGGCCTGGCCGAAGTCGAGCCTCGTGATCGTCCCCGACGCAGGCCACAGCATCAAGGAGCCGGGGATCCTGAGCGCGCTCGTCCAGGCGACGGACGACTTCGGCAGTCTCTGAGGAACCCTACAGCGCGTTCCCGACGGGTCGCGGCGGCTTCACCTTCTCGGGCTCGGGTGTGAAGTCTTCGCCGGGGTTGATGAAGCGGTCGGTCTCGAACTTGTACTGCTTGTCGTAGAGCTGCCGGTAGCGGCCGTTCGCGGCCAGCAGTTCCGGGTGCGTGCCCCGCTCCACGATCGCGCCGCCTTCGAGGACGAGGATCTGATCCGAGCTGCGGATGGTCGAGAGCCGATGCGCGATCACGAAGGCGGTGCGCCCCGCGCGCAGGTTGCGCAGACCGTCTTGAATCATCTCTTCACTCTCGCTGTCGAGGCTGGAGGTGGCTTCGTCGAGGATCAGAACTCGCGGGTTCGCGAGGATGGCGCGGGCGATCGACACCCGCTGTCTCTGGCCGCCTGAGAGTTTGATTCCGCGTTCGCCGACCACGGTGTCGTAGCCCTTGGGGAAGGCCAGGATGAACTCGTCGCAGTGCGCCACTCGGCAGGCCCCGATCACTTCCTCGCGAGAGGCTCCGGGCCGCGCGTAACCGACGTTCTCGACGATGGTCCCGTCGAAGAGAAAATTCTCCTGCAGCACCGACGCGAGCTGGCTTCGATACTCGCCCAGGCGGACGCCCGCGAGATCCCGCCCGTCCACGAGGATCTGGCCCGTGCTGGGGCGATTGAATGCCATCACGAGGCTGATCAGTGTGCTCTTCCCCGAGCCGCTTGATCCGACGAGTGCGGTGGTTGTTCCCGCGGCGGCCGCGAACGAAACGTGATTGAGCACGGGAACGCCCGGGTTGTACTCGAACGACACGTCCTCGAACACGACGTCGCCTCTGAGCCGGTCGATCGGGTCGCGGGTCGCATCGGCATCGGTCTCGGTCGGCATGTCCAGAATCTCGCGAATGCGGTCGAGGCCCGCGAACGCTTCGGTGATCTGGGTCCCGATCGACGCGATGGAGACGAGCGGCGCGGCCACGAGGCCGATGAAGAAGATGTACATGACCAGGTCGCCCAGCGTCATCTCTCCGGTGAGGATGGCCCGGCCGCCCAGCCAGATGATCAACACCCCGATCACACCGATGATGACGGTGCTGCCCGCGGTCGTCGCGGACACGCCGGTCATCGACTTCGCGATGTTGCGGAAAAGCCGGTGCGCGCCTTCGGTGAAGACGATCTCCTCCCGCTTCTCCGCGGTGTAGGACTTCACCACGCGTATGCCGCCGAGGGCCTCGGTCAGCCTTCCCGTGACTTCTCCGGTGATCTTGCCGCGCTCCTTGAACAGAGGCCTCAGGGTGTTGAACGCATAGGCCATTCCGCCGCCGAAGGCCGCGAGCGCAAGGATCGTCACCACGGTGAGGTGCCAGTTCAACCAGAAGAGAACGATGAGGCCCATGGTCGCGGTCACGACGCCGCCCACGAGCTGGACCAGGCCCGAGCCGACGAGGTTCCGGATCCCTTCGGCATCATTCATGATGCGGGAGACGAGGATTCCGGTCTGCGTGGAATCGAAGTACCGGACGGGCAGGTGCATGACCCGGGCCTGCACGCGCTTGCGCATGTCGGTGATCGCGCGCTGGGCGGCGACACCAAGAATCTGCGAAAGCACGAACGAAGTCACGGCCTGCACGAGGGTGGCCGCACCTGCGGCCAGGGCGATCGGCATCAGCAGGTCGGCCCGGTTCTTCCCGATGACCTCGTCGATGAGCCACTTCGACGAGGCGGGCAGCACGAGCCCCGCGACCCGGCTGACCAGCATCAGGCCGAGGCCGAGGCCCAGCCGCTTTCGGTGGGACCAGATCAGATCGCGCGCCTCGCGCCACGCGGCGGAACGGGTCACGCGCGTCTTTTCGGGAGCGTCCATGGAGCAGCTTGACTGTACTACGCCGCCATGCCCCTGACCCCTCCCCTGAATCCTGGGCGGCCGTGGCCGTATAGTGCGGCGCAACCAACCGCGTAGAACGCGGACAACAGGAGGACTCCATGTTCCAACGCGTTTCCAACAGCTGGGCTCTCGTGAAGGCCAGCGCCTCGGTCCTGAGCGCCGACAAGGAGCTGATGGTCTTCCCGGCCATCTCGTCGGTCCTGTCCGTCCTCGTGCTGATCACCTTCGCGGTCCCCACATTCATGGCCGGATGGTTCGATTCCGCGGCTCTTTCTGACTCCGGCTTCCCGGTTGCGGGGTACGTGGTCGGCTTCCTCTTCTATGTAGTCCAGTACTTCGTCATCTTCTTCTGCAACACCGCGCTCGTGGGCGCGGCGCTGATCCGCCTGCGTGGCGGCGACCCCACGGTGGGCGATGGTTTCCGGCTCGCCATGTCGAAAATCACCGTGATCCTCGGCTATGCCGTGCTCGCGGCCACGGTCGGGATGATCCTGCGCGCGATTTCACAGCGCAGCGGCGTGCTCGGCAAGATCGTCATTTCGTTCATCGGCCTCGCCTGGAACGTGGCCACGTTCCTCGTCGTGCCCGTGCTCGCGGCCGAGGACATCGGGCCCATCGAGGCGGTGAAGCGCAGTTCCGCCTACCTGCGCAAGACCTGGGGCGAGCAGATCGTGGGGAATGCCGGCATGGGCGCGGTGTTTGGCCTGCTCACCTTCGGCACGTTCCTCGCCGGAGTCGCCTTGTTCATCGGAGCGGCCATGACCGAGTCCGTGCCCCTCATGAGCGCGGTGGGCGTGGGACTGATCCTGACCCTGATGGCGCTGGCTCTCGTCAGCTCCACGCTCGGGGGAATCTACGCCGCCGCGCTTTACCGCTACGCCGCGGAAGGCGACGCCGGCACGTTTTTCAGCCCCGAAATGGTGAAGGGCGCGTTCCAGCGGAAGTAGTCGGCGAGGGACGGTTCAACGCAGGGGCGTGAGGCTCCTGGCCTCGAAGGAGATCTCCTCGTCGGCGATCCGCTGGTCGATGTCGATGTAGACCGAGGTCGGGTGACCCCGT
>JANNJB010000035.1:0-2338 GCA_031405615.1 Vicinamibacteria bacterium
CTAGGCGCGCGGTCCCTGAGCGAAGCTAGTCGTTTGAACGCGGAGTCGAAGGGCGGTCCCTGAGCGACGCTCATCGTCTCGGAACGCGGAGTCGAAGGGTTGAACAAACCAGGACGGTTATCGTTCATTCCAGCAGCGGGAGCGGTGTGCGCACCCGATAGAGAACCCCAATAAGGAACCGAGGAGAAAGCCCCCATGACCCGGATGGACGTCATCGACTACACGATTTATGGCGAAGACATGCAGTTCGTCGAGATCGAACTCGATCCGGGCGAGGCGTCGGTGGCCGAGGCCGGCGGCATGATGTACATGGAAGACGGCATCGAGATGGAGACCATTTTCGGCGACGGATCCAACCAGGGCGGCGGCGGCGGTTTTCTCGGCGCGCTCATGGGGGCAGGCAAGCGCCTGCTGACCGGCGAGTCGCTCTTCATGACGGTCTTCGTGAACAAGGCCTCGAGCAAGAAGAAGGTCGCCTTCGGCGCTCCATATCCCGGCACGATCGTGCCCGTCAACCTGTCCCAGGTGGGGGGCGAGCTGATCTCGCAGAAGGACTCATTCCTGTGCGCGGCCAAGGGCGTCTCGATCGGCATTGCCTTCCAGAAGAAGCTCGGCGCCGGCTTCTTCGGCGGTGAGGGTTTCATCATGCAGCGCCTGCAGGGCGACGGCCTCGCCTTCGTGCACGCGGGAGGCAAGCTGCACGAGCGGGTCCTCGGTCCCGGCGAGGTCCTGCGCGTCGACACCGGCTGCATCGTGGCTTTCCAGCCCACCGTCGACTACGACATCCAGTTCGTCGGGAAGATCAAGTCGGCGCTGTTCGGCGGCGAGGGTCTCTTCTTCGCGACCCTCCGCGGCCCGGGCAAGATCTGGCTCCAGTCGCTCCCGCTCTCGCGCATGGCCAACCGCATCGTCGGCGCGTCGAGGATGGCGGGCGGCGGCGGACGCGAGGAGGGCTCGATCCTCGGAAGGGTCGGCGGCCTCCTCGACGGGGATAACCGCTGACGCTGTTTCGGCCTTGCCAAAACAGCGTCATCGCGAGGAGGGCTTTGGAAGGCTGCGGCGAAGCGACCTCGTCCCCCCACTACAAAGGCGTGCCCGGAGCTGGGGCGCCCGGTTGAACCTTCCCGTTTTCGACGCGGCGGCGCGCCCTAAGGCCCACGGTTAGGATGGCATCACCATGTCCACGACCGCATTCTTGGGCGACGCCGCAGCGGTCGAGGCGATTCGCAGCGCTTTGCCAGACGTGGTTGCCGTCTTCCGCTTCGGCTCCACGGCCGCGGGCGTCGAGCGGCCCGACAGTGACGTCGACCTGGCCGTCCTTTCAAGCGCCCCCTTGCCCGCTCTCACCCGATTCGACTTGCAGGAACGGCTCGCCTCCCTGCTCCGACGTCCGGTGGACCTCGTGGACCTGAAAACGGCATCGACGGTGATGGCCATGCAGGTGCTGGCGAACGGCCTCCTGCTCCTTGACGCCGCTCCGGAAGTCCGCGGCGAGTTCGAAGATCGCGTGTTCAGCGCGTACGCCAGCCTCAATGAGGAGCGACGTGGCATTCTCGAGCGCATCGCCGCCGAGGGTTCGGTCTATGGCGGATGACGTTCTGCTCAACAAGGCGGCGGCGATCGAGCGCGCCATCGCCCGCGCGCGCGAGGAATACGCCGGCAACGACGCCAATCTGCATGGCAACCCGACGAAACAGGATGCCATCCTGCTCAACCTCCAGCGGGCCTGTGAAAGCACCATCGATGCCGCCATGCATCTTGTCCGGATCCATCGTCTGGGCATTCCGCAGGAAACCCGTGAGGCATTCGATTTCCTCGAACGCGCCGGTCTGATCGATGCATCGCTGGCCGCGCGTCTGCGGAAGATGGTCGGCTTCCGGAACATCGCCGTCCACGACTACCAGCGCGTGAATCTCGAGATTGTGAAGGCGATACTGGTGGAGCGACTTGATGATTTCCTGGAGTTCACCCGGATCGTGATAACACGATAAGGGCAGCCCGGACTCGGGTTCAGCCCCGGGTCGCGATGAACGTACGGGGTCGGGATCGGAGTCGGGGTCGGGGTCGGGATCCTGTTCGCTCATTGCCGCGCGAGTGAACAGCGCCCACGCCGGTTAGGAGAATCGATCCAACCGCGACAAGCTGGGGCGACCGTCACTGATCTGCGGGCCGAAGACTTCACCCTCGAGGTCTAGTTGGGTGTTGAGCCTGAGGATGGAGCGGGGCCGGCGCTGCGATGGGTCGCAGGCGGCCGGGGCGTTGAGCGCGAGTCGCAAAACTCCGTGATCGAGGTTCGCGCTCAACGAGCCGAGTAAGGAGCCACACGATTCCATCCTCG
>JANNJB010000036.1:0-5506 GCA_031405615.1 Vicinamibacteria bacterium
GGCGAGGCCGATGTTCTTCTCGAGGTAGGGGGCCATCGACCCGGAGGTCACGACCGAGACCGGTTTTCCAGCGACGAGCACAGGATAGCCGTGGCGCGCGATCCCCCGATCCCTCATCTCGAAGCCCACCAGCTTCCGCGCCGTGCCCTTCGCCTTCT
This sequence comes from Vicinamibacteria bacterium, assembly GCA_031405615.1. GTDB lineage: Bacteria > Acidobacteriota > Vicinamibacteria > Fen-336 > JAGNNV01 > JAGNNV01. Next base: position 159 of record JANNJB010000036.1, read on the forward strand.
GCTCGGCCAGAACCAAGCGGCCGTTGAAATCTCCCTTGTGCGGCTCCACGCAGGTGATCCACCCGAGGCCGGCCTCGATCAGGGTGGTTGTCTCGTCGATGTCGTTGCCGTACAGGCACATCTTCGCCTCGAGGCGCAGGGTGTCGCGCGCGCCCAGGCCCGCGGGAACGAGCCCTTCGCCCGAGCCTTGCGCCATCAGGGCATCCCAAAGGGCCGGAGCCTCGGCCGCCTTCACCATGATCTCGAAACCGTCTTCGCCCGTATAGCCGGTGCGGGCGATGGTGGCCGCGACGCCTTTGACCGTCCCGGTGGTGAACTTGTAGTAGCCCAGCGAAGCGAGGTCCACCTCCGTGAGTCCCTGAAGGATCGAAGCCGCGCTGGGCCCTTGAAGAGCGAGAAGCGCGAACTCGTCGCTGCGGTCGTTGACCTCGCAGGCGGATGGGTTCTGAGCGTGGAGCCAGGCCACGTCCTTCGCCCGGTTGCTGGCGTTCACGACGAGCAGGAACCGCTCGGCGGTGAACCGGTAGACGATGATGTCGTCGACGGGCGTGCCATTCGGCATGGGAAGCGCCGAGTATTGCGCGTGGCCATCCTGGAGTTTGGCGACATCATTTGAGGTCACGCGCTGGAGGAAGGCGAGGGCGCCCTGGCCCACGATGTCCACCTGGCCCATGTGCGAAACATCGAAGAGCCCCGCGGCTCGACGGACGGCCAGGTGCTCCTTGATGACGCCAAGCCCCTTGCCTGAGTAGTCGATGGGCATGTCCCAGCCGCCAAAGGGAACCATGCGGGCGCCCGCGGCTATGTGCTGGGCGTGAAGCGGCGTTTTTAACAGCAAGGGAGAAACTCCTCGGGAGGGCAGGTACGAAACGAGAGCGCGATCAGACGGCGAGCTGCCTTATGGCCTCGCGAACCGACGGGTCGTCGGGGGCGTGAAGATAGAGGGACCGGAGAATCTGAAGCGCCTCTTCGCCCTTCGCCTTGGCGAGCTTCTGCAGAAGTTCCTGGACACGGGAGGCGGAAGCGGGCGAGGTCACAAACGCTCCTATGGGAGACGAGCGCAGACCCCGCCACAAAACCTCGGTGGATTCCCTGGAGTCGGGGTCGAGGAAGAGGGCCTCGCGCGCTTCGGCGATGGCCTTGGCCGGAGACTCGGCGTCGAGGTGGGCTTTCGCGCGGGTCAGATGCGCCTTCAGCGCCTGGGCGGTTTCCTCGCGGGAGGGCCTTGGAGCGTCGGAGTGGAGACAGGACTTGAGCCGAGAGCGAAGGAGATTCGTGCGCAGAGCCTTGAGATGGCTGGACACCTCGTCCATGCTCGGGCGGTCGGCGGGGCTCTTCGCGATCATGCGATGGATCAGGGCGGCGACCCGGGCCGGGGTTTCGGGGGCGAGGCTCAACACGGGTGTGGTCGGCTCGGAGACGATGTTGAAGAGGACCGCGTGCAGGGTGGCTCCGCGGAAGGGCTTGAAGCCGGTGACGAATTCGAAGAACACCGCCCCGCAGGAAAAAACATCCGAGCGCGGGTCGGCGGGCTTTCCCGTCGCCTGCTCGGGACTCATGTAGTCGGGCGTCCCCAGGATCACGCCCTTGCGGGTGAGGGTCTGGTGCGTCTCCATGCGGGCGAGGCCGAAGTCGAGGATCTTGGTGATCCCGAGCTTGGTGACCATGATGTTGGCGGGCTTGATGTCGCGATGCACCACGCCGCGGCTGTGGGCGTAGGAGAAGCCGTCACAGGCCTCGGCGAAGAGCCGCAGCTTCTCGGTGATCGGTATCTCGGCCGAGACCTCGATGAGCCGCCGCAGGTCCTCACCGTCGAGCAGCTCCATGGCCATGAAGAGGCGGCCGTCGGTTTCGCCGAGGTCGAAGACCTTGACCACGTGCGGGTGATCCATGCGGCCGATGGCCTCGGCTTCCCGCCGGAACCGCTCCTGGATCTCGTCACTAGCACCCTCGAACGGCAGAGTCTTGAGCGCCACGATCCGGTCGAGGACGGTGTCGCGGGCGCGGAAGACCAGACCCATGGCGCCCTCGCCGAGCTTCTCCCCGAGTTCGTATCGCCCGAGACGGGTGGGATTCATTTAGCGGGATTCTGGCGGGGACTCGTCGGGGAAGACGCGGAGCGCGGCCCCCCCTTCGAAGGCCCGAACTCTATTCGGTGTAGCGAAGGAGGATGACCGATACGTTGTCTTTGCCGCCGGCCTCGAGGGCGGCGGCGATCAGGGCCGCGCATCCTTCGGCAAGGGGCTTCTTCTCGTGGGTCACCATGATCGACTGAATGAGGTCGTCGTTGATCATGGAGTGCAGTCCGTCGGAGCAGATGATGGCGAGATCGCCGTTCTGGAAGATCTGCTCGACCGCCTGCGGCTCGATGGTCTCCTTGGCGCCGACCGCCTTGGTGATCACGTTCTTGAGCGGATGCCGCTCGATCTCCTCGACGGTCAGGATGCCTTCGGACCACGCCGCGGTGACCCAGCTGTCGTCGCGCGAAAGCTGGGAGAGGGCGCCGCCGCGGAAGAGGTAGGCGCGGCTGTCGCCCGCCCAGCCCACGGTGAGGACGTTCCCGGCGACCAGACCGGTGACCACCGTGGTCCCCATGCCCGTGTACTCTTCCTGGCTGTCCGCGGTCTTGAAGACCTTCCGGTTCGCGAGCTTGATCGCGGTGCAAAGCCGGTTGCCGTGGAAGGACAGATTCACGTCGAGGCCGTAGGGCCAGGTGATCTCTTTTTCCTTCTCACTCTTGTCGACGAAGCCCTTGATGGTCTCGAGGGCGAGTTTGGACGCCACTTCCCCGGCGTTGTGGCCGCCCATTCCGTCGCAGACGACATAGAGGCCGATGGCGTCGTCGACGTCAAAGCTGTCTTCGTTCAGTTTGCGCCTGCGTCCGACGTCCGTCTGGCCGTAACTCTCTAACACTGGATGCCTCTTTTCTTCAGAAACGAGCGGTCGAATCTGAGAAGACCGGTTGATTGGGCTTCAGGATAGCGGCTTTGGAAAGTCGGGTCAAAGATGGACGTAATCACGCCCGCAGGCCGAAATCCTGCCGGGCCGCTTCGACCAAGGACTGCGCCATCCGCGTGATCGCGGCCTCGTTCTCCCCCTCGATCATCACCCTCAGTTTGGGCTCGGTTCCGCTCCAGCGGACGAGGATCCGGCCCTTCCGGCCCAGAGATTTCGAAACCGAGCGCATGAGGGTCTGGAGCTTCGTCATGTCCTCGATGGGGCGTCGCTTGGGCAGGGTGATGTTTTGAAGGACCTGCGGCACCCGGGTCATGGCCTGGGCCGCGAGTTCGGAGAGCGGCCTCCCGCGGCGGATCATCAGGGCGAGGACCTGCAAAGCCGCGACGATGCCGTCGCCGGTCGAGGCGTGGTCGAGAAACACCAGATGTCCCGACTGCTCTCCGCCGAGATTGAGGCCGCCCTTCCGCATGGCGTCGACCACGTGGCGATCACCCACCGCGGTTCGGACCAGCCGGATCTTCTTGCGGGCCAGGGCCCGTTCCAGGCCGAGGTTGCTCATGACCGTCGCCACGACCGCGGACTTCTTGAGCGTGCCCGTCTCCGCCATCTCGAGCGCGCACATGGCGAGAACCGAGTCCCCGTCCACGACCTGCCCGTGTTCGTCGATCAGGATGACGCGATCGGCATCGCCATCGAGGGCAATGCCCATCTGCGCCGAAGTCTTCACCACTTCGGCGCGGGCCGCGTCGGGATGGAGCGCGCCCACACCTTCGTTGATGTTCACTCCGTCCGGCTGGACCCCGATGGAACGGACCGACGCGCCGAGCTCGGAGAACACCGCGGGGGCCACGCGGTACGCGGCGCCGTGGGCGGCGTCGACCACGAGCCTCAGGCCCTCGAGCGAGATGTTCCGCGGAAACGTGTTCTTGGCGAAGGCCACGTACCGCCCGCGCGCATCCTCCACCTTGAAGGCCTGGCCGATCCCCGGACCGGTCTTTCGCGCGGAGAGGGGCACGCGCCCCCGCACCATCCCTTCGATCTGGGCCTCGAGATCGTCCGCGAGCTTGAAGCCGTCGCGGCCGAAGATCTTGATGCCGTTGTCCTGGAAGGGATTGTGACTCGCGCTGATCACGATGCCGAGATCGGCGCGCATGCTCGTGGTGAGATGAGCCACCGCGGGTGTGGGAATGGGCCCGGAAAGGATCACGTCTCCACCCATCGAGCAGATCCCCGAGGCAAGTGCGGTTTCGATCATGTAGCCGGAAAGCCGGGTGTCCTTTCCAATGAGGACCCGGGGTGGGTGTTTGATGCCTATCGAGGCCACCGCGACCGCGGCCTGGCCGATGCGAAGCGCCATTTCCGGGGTCATGGGCTCCTGGTTCGCCACGCCGCGCACGCCGTCGGTGCCGAACAACCGGGCTTCCCCGCTGGTCCGCTGGTCCGTCTTCCTGGCCATCTTCTCTTCGTCTTTCTCTGTATTTCTTCGTGCGCGGCTTTGGATATCAGGCGGTGGCGGCGCGGTGGCGGGCGGGCAACGTTCCCCGGCGGCGCAAGGCGGCGCGCAGCGCTTCGCTCAGTTCCCTGGGGTCGGTGAGGCGGGTCATGGCGCCGGCGGAAACGAGGCTGACGATGCCGGTTTCCTCGGAGACCACAAGAGCCACCGCGTCGGTGTCCTCGGTCACGCCTATAGCCGCGCGATGACGGCTGCCGAGGGTCCGCGAAAGTTCGGGGTTCACGGTGAGGGGCAGGAAACATGCGGCCGCGGAAAGGCGATCGGCCTGAACCACGACGGCGCCGTCGTGGAGCGGCGAGCCGGGGGTGTACAGGTTGCACAGGAGGTCGTAGGTCACGACCGCGTCGAGGCGCACCCCCGTCTCGGCGAACGACTTGAGGCCCATGTCCCGCTCGAACACGATGAGCGCCCCGGTTCGCGTCGCGGAAAGCGACTGGGCCGCGAGCACGATTTCATCGAGCACGTCATCGGTGGACGAAGGGCCGGTGCGGCCGAACAGCGCCTGCCCGATCGAGGCCAGCAGTTTCCGGATCTCGGCCTGGAAGACCACGATCGCCGCGAAGGCGACATAGGGGAGGACGTTGCGAAGCAGAAGGGTGAGGAGGCGCAGCTCCAGCAGCGTCGCGGTAAGGAAGAGCGCCAGCACCCCGAGCACGCCGAGAACGATATGCGTGGCCTGGGTGCCCCGGACGAAGCGGAACAGACGGTAGATGAGAAACGCAACGAGGATCACGTCCAGGACATCCCGGAACGTGATGGCCCGTCCGGAGATTGTTACGCCCCAAGCCGGATAAGCTCTGCCACTGCACGCCAAATTGGGCGGCCTTGTCCGCACTAACCTCTGCGATCAAGGCCTCGACATAGACCTGCGCACGAC
>JANNJB010000037.1:0-3735 GCA_031405615.1 Vicinamibacteria bacterium
AACTCGCGGTCCTCTCCGAGGTGGCGTCCGAAATTCACAGTACCGAGAGCGTTCAGTCGGTCTTCGAGATCGCGCTCGACAAGGTGCGGGAGAAGCTGGGTGTGAGCGCGGCCTGGGTCCTCGTGGGCGATGATCAGGACAAGCGGCTGCATCTGGCCGCGGCGCGCGGCGTCTCCGAGGAGTACTTGTCGGAGGTCAGAAAAAATGGCCTCACCGACTGCCTCTGCCGCGAGGTTTTCTGGACGGGCCACGCGATGCAGGCAAGAAACACCACCCAGTGCCCTCGCATGCCGCAGCTCATGTCGGGCCCGAATGCCTCCACCGCGCATGCCAGCGTGCCCCTTCGTTTCCGGGGCGGGAGCCGCGGCGTTCTCAATGTCGCAGCACCGGCCGGCACCGCCTTCACCGCGGGAGAACTGCGTTTCCTCGAAACGCTCGGCCATCAGATTGCCCTTGCCGTCGAACGGGCCCGCCGGGGCGAGGCGGAAAGGCAGCGGCATGAGGAGGCGAGGAGCGCCTATCGCGAGCTGCGCACCGCGCAGGAGAAGATCATCGAGAGCGAGAAGATGGCTCTGCTCGGCACGTTCGCCGCCGGTCTGGCGCACGAGATCCGCAACCCCCTCAACTCCATCGCCCTGCAGCTTTCGGTGATCGAACGCCGCAACGCGAAGCTCGAGTCCGACATGGGAATTCGGGAGCTGATCGCGATCATCCGCGAGGAGGTGAGCCGGCTCGATGCCCTCGCCGGCGACTTCCTTCAGTTCTCGAGGGCCGACCACGTCCAGCAGGGTGTGGCCGAACTTGGCGGCGTGATCGAAAACGTCCTGCGTCTCCTCGAGCCCCAGTCGGCCGAGAGCGGCGTGCGCCTGATCGCCGACATCGAGCCCGGCCTGCCGGAACTGGCGATCGACGTGGAGAAGATGAAACAGGTCCTCATCAACCTGGTGATGAACGGCATCGAGGCTCTCTCCAGGGGAGGCGAGGTGCGGGTTCGCGTTCGACGCCACGAGGGCCACGTGCTCCTGAGCGTCGAAGACAACGGACCGGGCCTCCCGGAAGGGGTGGACGTCTTCCAGCTCTTCGTCACCACCAAGGCGGGGGGAACCGGGCTTGGCCTGTCGATCGCCCGCCAGATCGTGGCCCAGCATGGTGGCGCCATCACCGCGGGATCGGCGGAAGGCGGAGGCGCGCGCTTTGAGATCACCCTGCCCATGACCCGCGGGGAGACCGCCACGTGAGTGCGAAGGCCCGCATTGTCGTAATCGACGATGAGGTCAATGCGGCCGCCGCGCTATGCACTCTCCTCAAGGAAGACGGCTACGAAGTCGCCTGCGCTCATGACGGCGCCAGCGGCCTGAGTCTCGCCGAGCAAAACGACGCCGACGTCGTGCTCACCGACCTCAGGATGCCGGGAATGGACGGCCTCGAACTCCTGAAACAACTCAAGCTCTCGCGGCCCCAGACCATGGTCATCCTCATGACCGCGTACGGCACGGTGAAGAACGCGGTTCGGGCCATGAAGAGCGGGGCGGAGGACTACCTCGCCAAGCCCCTCGACGTCGAGGAACTCGAGGTCGTCCTCGAGCGGGCGATCGAGAAGAAACACCTCCTCGAGGAGACCCGGCAACTTCGCGAGCGCGTGGCCGAGAAGTACCGCTTCGAGAACATCCTCGGTGAGAGTCCCGACATGTTGAGGGCGTTCAAGGCGGTCCGGCAGGTCGCGCCTTCGAGCGCCTCGGTTCTTCTGCTCGGAGAGAGCGGGACGGGCAAGGAGCTGTTCGCCCAGGCGCTCCACCAGAGCGGCCCTCGCCGCAGCCGTCCCTTCATCAAGGTGGCGTGCGCCTCCTTGCCGGAGACCCTGCTCGAAAGCGAGTTGTTCGGGCACGAAAAGGGCTCCTTCACCGGCGCCATCTCGACCCGCGCCGGCCGTTTCGAGGCGGCCGACGGGGGTACGTTGTTCCTCGACGAGATCGGCGACATCTCGCCTACCGTTCAGGTGAAGCTCCTCCGGTTTCTCGAAGAGCGGGAGTTCGAGCGGGTGGGCGGCAACAAAACCTTCAAGGTGGATGTCCGGATCGTCTCCGCCACCCACCGGGACCTCGCGAAGAAGGTGGCCGATGGCACCTTCCGCGAAGACCTCTTCTACCGCCTCAACGTGGTGGAGATCAAGATTCCGCCGTTGCGCGAACGCACCATGGACGTGCCCGTGCTCGCCCAGCACTTCGTGAAGAAGTTCTCGGCCGAGAACGGCAAGGAGGTTCGCACTCTCTCCGACGATGCGATCGCGCTCCTTCTGCGTCAGGCCTGGCCCGGGAACGTCCGGCAGCTCGAGAATGCCATAGAGCGGGCGGTGGTGCTCGCCGAGGAAACCGTGCTCACGCCGGCGCACTTCCCGACCCTCGGCGGACGCCACGAGCCTTCGGAATCGAACGGTTCGCTGGGCGTCTCGATTCCGGGCAGCAGTCTTGCGGCTATCGAGAAGGAGGCGATCCTCCGCACCATCGAATCGGTGGGGGGCAGCACATCGAGGGCGGCCAGGGTTCTCGAGATCTCTCCGCGGAAGATCCAATACAAGCTCAAGGATTATCAGGCGGAGTCCGGGATGCCGCTCACCCGGTCGCGCGCGCGGCGCGTCTGAGCTCCCGCGAAAAAGTCGCGGCACGCAGTTCTTGCGCGGGCCACGCTCGCGATCCGCGGGCCGATATCGAAAAGTCCCGTGTTTGTGAGGGGTTCCACGAAATCGACTATCTGGCACGCGACTTGAAGAGTAGAGAGCCGGAGGATCTGAGATGCCCCAGGCACGCCGGATTGTTGTTGACGGAAACGAGGCCGCCGCCGCGGTCGCGCACCGACTTAGTGAAGTGATCGCGATCTACCCGATCACGCCCAGCTCGACGATGGGAGAGCTTGCGGATTCCTGGTCGGCGCATGGACGCGCGAATATCTGGGGCGCGGTGCCCCAGGTGATGGAAATGCAGTCCGAGGGCGGGGCCGCGGGAGCCGTGCACGGCGCGCTTCAGGCGGGGTCGCTCGCGACCACGTTCACCGCGTCGCAGGGTCTCCTCCTCATGATCCCCAACATGTACAAGATCGCCGGGGAACTGACGCCCTTCTGCATGCACGTGGCCGCGAGGACGATCGCGACCCACGCGCTTTCGATCTTCGGCGATCACTCGGACGTGATGGCCTGCCGCGCCACGGGTTTTGCCCTCCTGTGCTCCGCCTCCGTCCAGGAGGCGCAGGACATGGCCGCGATCGCCCACATGGCGACATTGCGCAGCCGCATTCCGTTCCTGCACTTCTTCGATGGTTTCCGCACCTCCCACGAAGTGGCGAAAATAGAAGAACTCTCGGACGACGACCTCCGCATGCTCATCGACGAGGATGCCATCGAGGCCCATCGTTCGCGCGCGCTCACTCCGGACCGGCCGGTCCTGCGGGGCACCGCCCAGAACCCCGACACGTTCTTCCAGGCTCGTGAAGCGTCGAACGGGTACCACGCGGCTTGCGCGGCCTTCGTGCGAGAAGCGATGGCGCACTTCGGCGCGCTGACCGGTCGCACGTACGACCTCTTCGACTACGTCGGTCATCCCGAGGCCGAGCGCGTGATCGTGATGATGGGCTCGGGCTCTGAAACCGCGCAGGAGACCGTGGAGCAACTCGTGGCCCGCGGCGAGAAGGTCGGTCTCGCCAAGGTCCGTCTCTTCCATCCCTTCTCCACCTCGGCCTTCGTGG
>JANNJB010000038.1:0-4922 GCA_031405615.1 Vicinamibacteria bacterium
CAGGCTGCGCGCTCGAGAGCGAGTCACAAGAGTCCGTCTGCGAGTTCGCGGTTCGCGAGGCGGGTAAGGAGCACACGATTCCGTCGTGACGGGTCCAAGTGCGACGCACCCGCCGTGGCCCGAGGCCGGGCTGGCGCGCTCCCCGACGGGGCGAGCCCACATCAGCGTTCGGCCCCGCGGGCCACCACTACCAAGCCTGCCGAGGATCGCTTCGCTCCCCGCAAACCGTCGGGTCGCTCGCGACGACGATCTGGGGTTTCTCTCCCCAGTCACGGACCTTGGTCCGTGGACCGACTCGCGATGACGTCGTGGGGTTTCTCTCAAACGTCACGGAGCGCGAAGCCTGCCCTCGGGGCACGAAGTCCGTGGACCGACTCGCAATGACGAGCTATCTCCGGGGCTTGGACCCGGGGCGACGGGCTCGCAATGACGAGCTATCTCCGGGGCTTGGACCCGGGGCCGAAGGGGCAGGCATTTTCCGATATCGAAACTGCGCCTGGCCCCGGTACGCCGCCTCTATAGTGACTGAAGAGAAGAGAATCCGTCACTTTCGACAAGGAGCGATGATGCCGATCCACAACCAAGAGGACGCTACGCGTCGGGACTTCATCAACACGACCATCGCCGGGGCGGCAGGAGTGGTTGTCACGGGAATCGCGAAATCGCCGGCCGCATTCGCACAGGACGAGCGGGCCGCGATCGTCGCGCAGATCAAGGCACAGCGCGAAGCCACGGTGCAGTCCCTGCGTGAGTGGATCGCCCTGCCCTCGATCGCAGCCGAGAACATCGGCTACCCCAAGGGCGCTGAGTACATGGCGCAGCTCGCGCGCGAGGCCGGCTTCACACGCGTGGAATTGATTCCCACAAAGGGAAAGCCCGGCGTGTTCGCGACACTCGATGTCGGCGCGCCCACGACCCTGGGGCTCTATTTCATGTACGACGTGAAGCAGTACGACCCCGCGGAGTGGACGCAGCCTCCGCTCGAGGGACGGATCGTCGATCGGCCGGGGCTCGGCAAGGTCATGATCGGCCGCGGAGCGACGAACACCAAGGGGCCGCAAACCGCGTGCCTCGCCGCCCTGCGCGCGTTCAAGGCGGCCGGGCGGAAGCCTCCCATCAACCTGGTCCTGGTCGCGGAGGGCGAAGAGGAGATCGGCTCACCCAACTTCTCCGAAATCGCGTTCAAGCCCGAGGTCGAAGCGGCGTTGCGCAAGTGCGTGGGCGTCATCATTCCCCTCGGCAGCCAGGACGCGGAGGGCGGGGTCCAGGTGAACCTCGGCGCGAAGGGCATCGTCGAGATGGAGATCGTTTCGAGCGGCGAGAAGTGGGGTCGAGGGCCGTCTAGGGACGTGCATTCGAGCCTGGCCGCGCAAATCGACAGCCCGGCCTGGCGTCTCGTGCAGGGTCTCAACACGCTGGTGAAGGCGGACGGCCACACCCCGGCGGTCGAGGGTTTCTTCGACAAGGTGAAGCCCCTGAGTCCCGAACTCAAGAAGATTCTCGCCGACGCGATTCCGAAGCGCAGCGAGGCCTCGGCGAAAAAGGCGCTCAGCACACAGCGTTGGATCGGCGACGAGCCGTGGGCGGTTTCCCTGGAGCGTCTCGTCTCCCAGCCCACGATCAACATCGAGGGTCTGGTGGGCGGCTACACCGGCCCCGGCGGCAAGACCATTCTCCCGCACCGGGCGGTAGCGAAGATCGACATGCGCCTCGTGCCCGACATGACCGCGAAGGAGACGCTCGATCTCGTGAAGAAGCATCTCGCGAAGCACGGCTTCGCCGACCTCGAGGTGAACATGAGCGGCGGTTATGACCCGACCGAGACCTCCGCGGATTCGAAGCTCATCAAGGGGATTGTCGCGGCCTACCGCAAGGCCGGCCTCGATCCACTGCTGTGGCCGCGGCTTGCCGGTTCGTGGCCGGGCGTGACATTCACGGGCGCACCGCTAAAGCTCGCGGCCGGACAATTCGGCCTCGGCACGGGCGGTGGGGCCCATGCCCCGGACGAGTTCTGGCTGATCGAATCTGCCAACCCCAAAGTGGCGGGCATGGAGGGCGCCACGACGTCCTACGTCGATCTGTTCTATTCGCTCGCGTAACGCGCGGAGCGGACGGGCGCGCAAACCGCTTCCCTCGCGAAGTCCCGTCCATTTCCGTGAGAGCATTGACCTTCCCCGATGACGACGCAAGACACTGCGGCCACCTTGGACACGCGAGGCATCGGCGGTCACCCGGCCGGTCTGACCACGCTGTTCCTCACCGAGCTGTGGGAACGCTTCAGTTACTACGGCATGCGGGCCATCCTGGTGCTCTTCATGGTGGCGCCCGTCGTGGACGGCGGCCTCGGCTTCGACACCGTGCAGGCCAGTTCGCTCTACGGCACCTACACCATGGCGGTCTACCTGCTGGCCCTGCCCGGCGGCTACCTCGCCGACCGCTGGCTGGGACAGCGGCGCGCGGTCCTCACCGGCGCCTTCTTCATGGCCGCGGGGCAGTTCGTTCTCGCCGTGCACTCGATGCCCACCTTCTACGCCGGCCTCACGCTGATCGCGGTCGGCACGGGCCTGCTCAAGCCGAATATCTCCGTCCTGGTGGGCCGTCTCTACGGCCCCGGCGACGTCCGCCGCGACAGCGGTTTCTCGATCTTCTACATGGGCATCAATGTTGGCGCGCTCATGGCGCCTCTGGTCTGCGGGTGGCTCGCCGAGAGCCCTGCGTTCAAAGGGTGGCTCGCGGGCCTCGGCCTTGACCCCGCGCGCAGCTGGCACTACGGTTTCGGGGCCGCGGGGATCGGCATGCTGGTCGGCATCGCGGTCTTCATGACCCAGAGCAGTCGGCTGCCCGGCGACGAAGAGCGCGCGGCCGCCCGGGCCGCGGCGAAAGCCGGCCAGCCCGAGCAGCTGACGAAAGAGGAATGGAAGCGGCTGGGCGCCATCGTCATCCTCTTCGCGTTCACCATCATGTTCTGGGCGGCCTACGAGCAGAAGGGCGCAAGCCTCAACCTGTTCGCCAAGCGGCTGGTCGACACCAACGCCTTCGGGTTCCAGTTCCCCGCGAGCTGGCTGCAGTCGCTGACCCCGCTCTACGTGATCCTGCTCGCTCCGGTTTTCGCCAGGCTCTGGGTCCGTCTGGGCACGCGGCAGCCCTCGAGCCCGGCCAAGTTCTCACTCGGCCTGTTCGCCATCTCGATCGCGTTCTGCCTGCTCGTGCCTGCTTCGGCCCTCACCGCGAGCGGCAAGATCAGTCCGCTGTGGCTGGTCGGCGTCTATTTCTTCGACGTCATCGGCGAGCTGTGCCTCTCTCCGGTCGGGCTCAGCACGGTGACGAAGCTCTCGCCGGCCCGGTTCGTGGGGCTGATGATGGGCCTGTGGTTCTTCGCGACCTCGCTCGGCAACAAGCTCGCGGGATTCCTGTCGGGCTTCTTCGTGGCCAACGATCCGGCTCGACTGATGCAGCTGTATGGCGGCATCGCGGCGGGGCTCCTCGCGTCCTCGGTCCTGCTGGTCGTGTTGACGCCGAAGATCCGCCGCTGGTCGGGCGAAGCCTGACCCCCTGTCCGGGGCCTCCTCTCCAGCTGCCGTATCCTTCGGTTGTCATGGCTCGAAGGCTCGTTCTGATCAGCACATCCACGGTGTTCGGGACGCGGTATCTCGAGCACGCATACCCTGAACTGCGCGACGCAATTGGGAGTATCGCCCGGGTGCTCTTCATCCCCCACGCCCTCAAGGACCGGGACGCCTACTTGGCCAAGGCGCGCCCCGCTTTCGAGGAAATGGGCTACGGGCTCGATTCGCTGCACGAGACGCCCGATGCGCGCGAGGCCATCGAGCGAGCCCAAGCCGTCTTCTGCGGTGGAGGCAATACGTTCCGCCTCCTCAAGGCGCTCTACGACCTGGGCGCTCTCCCTCTCATCCAGCAGCGGGTGAAGAGCGGCATGGTCTACGCGGGAGCGAGTGCGGGGGCGAACCTGGCCTGCCCCACCATCCGGACGACGAACGACATGCCCATCGTGGAGCCGCCATCTTTCGACGGCCTCGGTCTCGTCCGTTTTCAGATCAATCCGCACTACATCGACCCGGCGCCCGACTCCACTCACATGGGCGAAACCCGGGAGGTGCGCATCCGCGAGTTCCACGAGGAGAACGAGACACCGGTGGCGGGCTTGCGCGAGGGCGCGATCCTCCGCATCGAGGGGGCGTCCATCACCCTTAAGGGCGTGGCCGGCGCGCGGATCTTCAGGCGCGGTCTGGAGCCCCTCGAGTTCCTGCCGGGAGCGTCCGTCGAGGAGATCCTCGAACCAGGCCGACGCGGTCAGACGGTCCAGCTGACCACGTAGCGGCAGAAGGCGCCACCGCGAGCCCGGCACGGCTCCTCGGTGATCTGCACCCTGGTGGCGCCGCACATCCGGAGCGCCTCCTCGTACCAGCCAATGACGGTCAGGCAATCGTTCTCCGAGAAGGTTGCTGCCCCGTGAGTCGTGATGACGCCTGCGGTCGGCCCCGTCGATTCGTACTCACGATGTCCTTCATCGTAGTAGAAGCGATAGATACGGTCGGTGCCGGCCATGAAGGCCTGCGGATTGCCTTTCTTGAGAAAAGCCTGATGCGCCCCGGCAAGGTTCGTTCGGGCGGAACGAGCACCGATCTTCTTGAAGATGCTGCGATCCCCGCGGCCCAGCACTTCGACGATGGCCCGGTCGAGATCGGCATTGATGTCGAACGGGTACCATCTCGAACTGAGGAGCACGCCTTCGAGCTGGCCCCGGTTCGCCGAGGTGACGCCACCCAGCACCTTCTGCCAGGCGCCGTCGCCGTACTCCTCGTGGACGAATTCTTTTCGCGTGAGAAGGACCGCGCCTTTTACCTGCGTGGACATGGCTTCGCCTCCGGTGTCATCAGGCCCGCCGCCGCCCTTGAGGTCAC
>JANNJB010000039.1:0-5159 GCA_031405615.1 Vicinamibacteria bacterium
TAACCGGATCGCGCGTGAAGATCGGTTTCCAGACCTCGCTCAAGATGTTGCGGGCGGGCTGCGAAGTCATCGCCACCACCCGTTTCCCCCAGGACTCGGCCCTGCGCTACTCGCGCGAGCCCGACTTCGGGGAATGGAAACATCGCCTCCACATCCATGGCCTCGATCTGCGCCATCCCCCCAGCGTCGAGATCTTCGCGCGCTTCGTCGAACACTCGTTCCCTCGCCTCGACATCATCGTCAATAACGCGTGCCAGACCGTGCGCCGTCCGCCGGGCTTCTATGAGGACCTCCTGTCCACCGAGTCCCGGCCCGCCACCGACTTCGGTCCGGACATCTATCGCGTCTTGAAGAGCCACGAGAATCTCAAGGAAGCGCTCAGTGGCGGCAAGGCGATCTCGGGCGCCACGGGAGTGGACAGCGCCGGCCTCATGAGTCTCAACGGCGGGCGGAGCGGGATCGGCGTGGTCGCGTCGGCCGCGCTGTCGCAGGTCCGCTACGCTTACGACGACGACACCCGGCGGGACGACCTGTTTCCCCAGGGCAAACTCGACGCCGATCTTCAGCAGGTGGACCTGCGCCATCAAAACACCTGGCGCCTCGCCCTCGCCGACGTTCCCACCGCGGAGATGCTCGAGGTTCAGCTCGTGAACGCGGTGGCGCCCTTCATCCTCTGCGCCCGCCTCAAGCCGCTGATGCTCAGGGTGCCGAGCCGCGACAAGCACATCGTGAACGTGTCCGCGATGGAGGGCATCTTCTCCCGCGGCACCAAGACCGACAAACATCCGCATACCAACATGGCCAAGGCCGCGCTCAACATGATGACCCTCACCGCCTCGCGCGACTACGTGAACGACGGCATCCATATGAACGCGGTCGACACCGGCTGGGTGACCGACGAGGACCCCGCGATCCACGCCGATCGAAAAAAGGCCGAATTCGATTTTGCGCCTCCCCTCGACATTGTCGATGGCGCGGCGCGGGTTTGCGACCCCTTCTTTGCGGGGCTCATCACGGGCGAGCACATCCACGGGAAGTTCCTGAAGGACTACAAGCCCTCGAACTGGTAGCGGCCCCGAGACGTTCTAAGATCCCGATACCCCCAAAGCCGGATCCTGGAACCCTTGCCAACGATGGATGAAATAGCGCCCGCCAAGAGCACGAACGCGTACGCGCCGGAGTCTGCCCCGGAGGGCGTCGTCGTGTCCGCGACCCGACCCCGGCGCGCGACCGAGTCCGCGTTCTCTCTCGTGGAACTGCTGATCGTCATTTCCGTGCTCGGCATCCTCGCTGCGATCGCGGTGCCCCAGCTCCTGGCCGCGCGAAGGCTCGCGGCGGAGCGAAGTGTCGTGGCCACCCTGCGGACGATCGTCGCGGAGCAACAGCTCTTCTTCCTCAATCCCGTGCCCCTTCCTCCCTCGGCGATGGGCGACCCGACCCGCCGCTATGCCCGGCTGCACGAACTGAACGCGTACATGCAGAATGGCCTGGGGACAGACTCGGGAAGCATGTTCGTGGACGGGCCCGCCGTCCGTTACTCGATGGTGCCGTTGTGGCCGGCCACCGCGTCCCTGCGCGGGGGTTTCACCATCCAGGCCTCCGAGCAGAACGTGGCGAGGGGCTTCCTGTACGAAATCGACGAATCAGGCCGGGTGGTGAAGATCCGGTGAGCCCGACGCAGACCCCCGTGGACCTCGCCGTCATGGAGACGCTCGAACGGCGGTTCAAGGCGCGAGCGTCGCTTGCGATCTCGCTCGCGCGCGCCTACCGCTTCGCCCTCGAGCTCGAGCCTTTCGTGAGTTCCGGCCGCGACCCCTTCGTCGAAGCCGCGGCCGTCCTTCGTGCCTGGCGCGAGGCCCTTCGAAAGCAGGATGCCGAGACGGCCCTCGATGCGATCGAACGCACCTGGCCGGCCCTTGAGGCGTGCCGCGCGCGAGTGATCGCGCGCGACGCGGCCATCGAGGCGTTTCGGGTCCGATGGGCGTGCGAGAACGCGCCGCTGCGGCATCAGACGGTGGACGCGCTCGCTCGCTTCTACCGGCTCCTGCCGCTGTCCAGCGGTTCCCAGAGCAAGTACGAGTATGTCCTGACGCGAAGGCTCGCCGGCCCCATCGGTCCGGAGCGGCGGCTGGCTCCAACCGAGGAACTGCGGGACGCGGTGAGGGCGTTCGAGGCCTCGTGGGGAGCGACGCCGGTCGTCGTCGACGAAGGCGAGGCGGCCATGGTCATCGGCGCGCTTCGCTCCTTCGCCAGCGAAGCCGCGAGTCAGCCCGATGCCGCGCGCTTCACCAGCAGCGCGGTCTTGCGTCGGTTCGGCGCCTTCAAGGCCTCGATCGGCGATCAGCTCTTCGATCCCCGCGTGAGCGTCGCCGTGGTCGAGACCAACGTCGCGGTCCTGAACGTTCTCAATCAGCTCCTCGCGGATGCTGGCGGGCAACCCATCCGCGGAAAGGGCGTGGAGCGCCGCGCCTTTGCCGCGCCGCGATCGACGCCCCCGGCCGCGCCGCCTCGCGCCGCGGAGCCGGGACCTGCCCCGAGTCCGTCGGCGGTCCCCACGGAAGCCTCGCCTGCCGAAGGGTTCCCGCGAGCGGAACCTGTCGCCTCTCCCACTCCGATAAGAGACCGGGCCGATCTGCGCACCGGCGAGATCGATTTGTCCGGCCTGGAGTTGATCCGCACGATGCGAAAGGCCGCGACTGCGACGGCGGGACCGCCCGAGGGTGAAGAGAGCGCGGCGCCTGGACCCCCTCCCGAGTCGGACGTCCAGTCCGGGGCGGGCGTCGATACAGCCATAGCACTCCCGGATTCGTCGGCCGACGCGGAACCGCCGCCGCCACGCCGCAAACGGCCCGATCTGCGGACCGGCGAAGTGGACCTTTCCGGCCTCGAGCTCGATCGCCTCAGGCAGCAGTTCGATGCCGCGACGCTGGGTGGGACCGACCTAACGCCTCCCGCCACACCAGCGAGCGCCGAGCAGCAGCCCTCGGGACGAGCGTTCGCTCTCGCCCGGCAGGAGGAGAACGTCGCCATCATCGAGCGATACCTCACGGCCCCTCGTTCACCCGAAGTCTGGCAGCTCGACCTCGACTTCTTCCTGGCTCCTCCCCTTGCGGAGAGCGAGAACGGCAACCACGCGACGGACCGGCGACGCGCCCTGGAGCTGATCCTCGATTCCGACGACCTGATCTGCGCCCTGGAGTATCGGCTCGGCGAGCCGCCTGCTGAACATCGCGCCCAGGTCCGGACCATCGCGAATGCCATGCTCGTGCTTCGCACGTCGCTGCGCCGCGCGGCCGACTCGGTCGAGGAGAAGGCCGGCGCGGCCGAACCTCTTCTCTACGTCGCCGACCATCTCCTTTGGGAGAGGTTGCGGCTCGAAGCCAGCCTCAAGCGCAAGCCCTCGAGGCAGCGTGCGCCGGTTCTGCCCAAACGGGCGCCCGCGCAAGCGCCCCCGCCCGCTCGAGCGAGGCCTTCGACGCGGCCGCTGGGGTTTCTGGTTCGCTCGTTCGTGGGCGCGGTGGCGATCGCCACCCTGGTCGCCTTGAGCACGATCTCCAGCACCGCCCCGCCCGTCGATCCGGATGTCGCGCTGGTCCAGGTATCCGGGCTGCCCGGCGCCGCCGTTTTCGACGAGGCGCGGGCCTTCAGGACGACCCTCTTCGTCACCGCCACCCGGACGTGGCTGCTGCTCGGGCGCGAGGAGCGGCGCGCGATTGTGCGGGGTCTCGGCGCCTTCGCCGTGCAGCGCGGTCTCGACGCGGTCAGCGTGGTCGGCCCGAAGGGCGAACCGTGGGCGACTTTCAAGGAGGACGAAGTCCTGCTCGACGGCGACCTCTCCGTGGCCGATCTTGCCGCCCGCTGAAGTTTCAGGAGACCACACGTTCGCTCGACCACACCACCACGTCGATGCGGCGCGCGAAGTGCAGCTGCGCGGGCGGTCCCTGGAGGTCAAGGCCGAAAGACTCAGCCATCGTGTTGACGCGGATCCGCGCGTCCGCCTTTTGCAGGGGCCAGGGTGCGTGGTGAACGTCGTTTCTCCATAACGCGCCGCTTCGGTCCCGCGCGTAGAGGCAATACCGCTCGGTCAGCCAATGCTCGAGGGAACCGGGGGAGGCGCGGTACACGTCCGAGACCGGCTGGTAGCTGGCTTCGAACCCCGCGTGGACGCGTTGCGACCGGTAGGAGATCCTCTCCGCCTCGCGGCGCAGCGACATCGTCGCGCGGAAATAGGGAAGGTGGAAGAAGCGTCGCGCCGCCCAGACCGCGAGCGGGTTGGTGGCGTCAAGGCTCAGGAACCACACCCCCGGCTTGCCGTCACGCTCCACGTAGGTGCGAACGTTGAGTTCGGGGAAGGCCGAGACCCAGGGGAGATCCGGAACGTAGCGTCGCATCACACCGGTCATCCGGAAGGGAACCACCGCGAGCCACGCCGTGCCGCCGAACTCCTCAACGGTGAGACCTTCCCCAACCAGTGGCTGCAGCCGGGCGGCGTCGATGGGCCAGTGGGCGAAAAGCAGATCGCGCCAGGACTGACGCCACGTCCACGGAGCCTCGGGCAGCGGCCAGGGCCGATGGGCGAGGTGGGCGAGGGAGGGATGCAGACTCAGAACCCGTAAAGACGCCGGGCGTTGTCGCGCAACACCGCCTTGCCGGTGCGGATGGCGGTCGCCTCATCGAAGACGCCGTCCCGCACAAGTTCGCTGAGGGCGAGGGTGAGCGCCTCTCTCGCCGCGGGCACGAGCGCCAGATGCTGCACTTCGGCGCCCACGGGGATCGTGGGCGAGCCGCCGGCATCCGTCCCGAACAGGGTTCGGTCCGGGGCGAAGGCCAGGTACTTCCGAAAAGCCGCGGCCAGCTCGGTCGTGGGATAGAGAAAGGGAAGCGCCGACGTATCGACCCACACGTTCGCCTTGTTGCCCGCGAGGTAGGCCGCCTGCTCGATGAGGGGCGCGCCTCCGTGGATCAGGACGAACTGCGTCCCGAAAAACCGCGGATCGGCGAGGATCTCCTCGAGATTCCGAACATCGGATTCGATCAGGCGGAGGAAGGGGCCGCCGCCGTGAGAGGAATGAATCTGCACCGGCAGCTTGAGCCGGCCGGCCTCGAGCATGATGTGTCGCGCGAGATGATCCTGCAGGGCGAGGTAGTCGTCGCGATCG
>JANNJB010000040.1:0-8269 GCA_031405615.1 Vicinamibacteria bacterium
GCCGGCGTTCACGCCGGTCGTTCTGACCTTCAGCCCGGGCGCCCACGCGGTGCTCGCCCTGAGGGCGCTTCGCCTGATCGCCGCTCTTGATGCGCTCCTGGATCTTCATCAGCGCGGCAAGGAGGGATTCGGGTGTGGGAGGGCAGCCGGGAACATAGACGTCCACCGGGATGATCTCGTCGATGCCCTGCATGGTGTGATAGCTGCGGTAGAAGCCGCCAGTCGAGGCGCACACACCCATCGAAATCACCCACTTGGGCTCGGGCATCTGGTCGTAGATCGTCTTCAGAATCGGGCCCATCTTGTCGACCACCGTGCCGGCGACGAGGAGCAGGTCGGCCTGGCGGGGCGAGAACCTCAAGACCTCGGAGCCGAACCGGGCCACGTCATAGTGCGAGGCCGTAAACGCCATGAATTCAATGGCGCAGCAGGCGGTCCCGAACGGGAAAGGCCAGATCGACGACTTGCGGCCCCAGTTCACCACGGCGTCTACCGTGGTGGTGATGATGTTGCCGCCTTCGTGCACACTCTTGAAGTGAGTGGGATCGACGTATTTGCCCGTGATGATGTCGAGCAGGCCCATTTCGTGTCCTTAGTTTCTCTGGTGTGGCGCTATGCGCGTTCGACCGAAGAACCGGCCTGCGGGCGCAAGGAGCGGCGAATGATAAACCAGTCCCTGGCTTTCATCTCTGAGTTGGGGGGCCGCAAAGTGCTCAGCCCCCCATGGCCCAAGGCCAGGCTACGCCCTCTGGCGAGGGCTGCGCGCAACCCCCGCACTCCGGCCGAAGTGACAAACGAGCGAGCACGGCGAGCGACTTTGCGCTGGAGCGGTCGCAAGACCGATCCAGAACTTCGGCCTACGCTAGATGGGTCCGTGCCCCCCTACGTGAGCGACTTGAGGGCCGTGCCCAATCGGGCCATTCCGGACTCGACCTGGGCTTCGCTGACCGAACCGACGCTGAGGCGCATCCAGCCCGTGTCGCCCGGGACTCCGAAGGCCTGGAAGGGAACCACCCCGAGGCCGGCTCCTTCGAGAAGGAACTTCCGAACGTCTTCATTGGTCCTGATCTCGACACCGTTCGCCGCCTTCTTCCCGAAGGGATGAACGCGCGCGCTCACGTAGATCGCCCCCGTCGGCTCGATGCTGTCCACGGGATGACCCTGGGCTTTGAGTTTCTGAAAGCCCTGGTGAAGGGCTGTGAGCCTTCGAGTGAGGGCCGGTTTCAAGACCGCGTGGTACTTCGTGATGGCGTCATCGTCATCGAGCATCACCGCCGAGGCGGTCTGCTCGGGCTTCGGCGCCCAGCCGCCCATGTGCATGAGCATGATGTTCATCTTCGCGATCACGTCGGTGGGTCCAAACGCCCAGCCCACGCGCAGGCCGGTCGCGGCGAAGCCCTTCGAGATGCCGTCGATAAAGATGGTGTACTTCGCCATCTCGGGCACGAGTGCGACCGGGGTGACGTGCTCGACGCCGAACGACAGCATCCAGTAAATGTGGTCGTACATAAGGTAGATCGGACGCCGGCCCGCCTTCTCGCGCGCCTCGTTTTCACGAACGATGCCCTGCGAAAGCTTGAGCACCGCGGCTCGCGGGGTGACCGTCCCGGCAGGATTCAGAGGAGTGTTGACGATGAGGAGGCTCGCGTTCTTGATGGCGGCATCAAGCGCTCCCGGGCGCGGCTGAAAGGCGTCCTCGGGCGAACAGATCACCGCGTCGCCGTTCGCGTCCAGTATCTCCGCGTAGAAGGGATAGTTCCAACAAGGGGCCGGATAAGAAACGGTGTCCCCGGGTTCGACCACCACACGGAAAAGCGCGTAGATCAGCGGCCGCGCGCCCGCCGCGACGAGGATGGAGTCGATCGGATACTGAAGGCCGAGGTGACGCGCGTAGAAACGTTGAACCGACTCGCGGAGCTTCGGAATGCCGGCGGAAGGCGGATAGTTGGTGGCGCCGTCGTCGAGCGCTCTCTTGGCGGCATCGCGGAGCTTCTCGGGAATCGGGAAGTACTTCGGATCGAAGTCGCCGACGGTCAGATCGCAGATGTCCTTCCCCGCGGCCAGCATCGCGCGGATCTCGCCCGCCACCTTGAGGATCGTGGACGGTTGTAGCTTGTCGGCCAGGCTCGCCATGCGGGGACCGCTTCCGGAAATGCGGGCCAGGGACTCGATGCTGGGGGTCAGGAGGGCTTCACTCATTTGACGATTTTAGTCCCGGCCACCCGAGGAGTTGTCTCTACTGCAAAAACCGGCTCAGCAGACCGTGGAAGTGGTGGAGGCCATTCTCGCGGACCACGGAATAGCGGCCCGACTGATAGGTGTTCGAGCGCAGACCACGCTGGACCGCCTCGCAGATTTCGATGTCTTCCTGTTGTATCTCGTCGCTGAACTCGAGGGAACGCGCGAGTTCCTCCTCGAGACCCGGCCGGTGTTCGTCGGACACGAACCACTCAAAGCGAGTGAGCGTGCGGTCATGGCTCAGCGGCAGGATGACGTTGCTCTGCAGATTGTCCGGGTAGAGGTTCAACATCAGGTTCGGAAAGAGCCAGTAGTAGAGCGCCTCCGGCTCAACCTCGGGCTTCAGGTTGCGGCGGTAGAGGGATTCCTCGTTGGCGCGGCGACGGATCGGCGCATGCTGCTTCGACGAGTACTCGGCGGTCTCCACGCGGTACGCCGCATAGTCGAGCTCACGAAAGAGGCCGGGATGCACGAGGGGGATGTGGTAACCCTCGAGATAGTTGTCGACGTACACCTTCCAGTTGCACGCGACCTCGTAGTCGATCTTCTTGTAGAGGCGCAGGTGGTCGAGGGAGAGATGGTTGGTCTGAGCGGGTATGTCGCCAAGGACTTCCTTCAAACCCGGTCCCGAGGGAGAGAGGTTCACGAAGACGAAGGCCGCCCACGTGTCGACGCGCACCGGGGGCAGGCGAACGTCTTTCCGGTCGAAACAGGCGACGTCGTCGAACTCGGGTGTGGTGAGAAGCGCGCCGTCCATTCCATAGGTCCACCCGTGATACCCGCACTGAAGCGACTTCCGATTTCCCCCGCCACGGGCCACCGGACCCGCGCGGTGGCGGCAGACATTCGAGAAGGCGCGGACCACGCCGTCCCCGCCCCGCGCCACCACCAGCGGTTCCTCGGAGACCGTGCAGGTGAAGTAGTCGCCCGGCTCGCGGACCTGATCGGTGTGGCCCACGAGTTGCCAGGTCGAGCCGAAGATCGCGCTCTTTTCGCGGTCGAGGACCGCAGGGTCGAGATACCAGGAGGCGGGCGGCGTCCCGGCCTGTCTGAGGTCGGGATCGAACTTGTAGCGTTCGAGGGTCATGACGCGGGAATTGTCTCTCCAATCGGGCCGCCCGGCTTCGCCTCTTCGCTCGAGGGGGGCCTTGACCGAAGGGACGAGAGAGAGAGCCAGAAGAAAACAAAAAGCGTGGGCTCCAGAAAAAACCGGTACCGCATGTTCTCGCCGCTTTCGAACACGATCGTCACCGCGGCCACGTAGAGCGCGGGCAGGGCGAGACCGAGGCCGTATCGAAGGGCGCCGGTGCGGTCGGCCGGCGGCAGCTTTCTGCATCGCGCGAACCAGGCCGCGATCGAAAACACGAGCAGAATCACAAAGCTCCAGCCGGAGAGGAGGAACTCGAAGGGCCGCCGCCAGAAGAGTCGGTCGACGATGACATGCGAGGAATGTCTCGTGGTGGGCCGCAGATAGAAGCCAAGGTTCGTCTTGAGAACCTCAACCACACGCGCGGGCGTGAGGCGCCGCAGCAGCGCCTTGTACTCCTGCATCTGGGAGAACGACCTCTTGAGGAACGCTTCCTGGTTGTAGTTGTATTCGCCGTTCAGTTTTTCGGCCCGGCGCAGGACGAAGGCGTTGAAACGATCGGTGGTCCTGGGCAGATCCACCTTCGTATTGCCGTGGCAGTATTCGGAAAGGCCCTTGCAAAAGCTGTCGGGACCGAAGGACGACGTGGTGGTGAGACCGAAAAGGACGTACTGCTTGGTCAGGAACAGCATCATCACCACCCCGATCGGCAACAGCACGCGCGCGGCTCGCGGCCGCGGTACTCCCATGAGCCAGAAGCTCACGCCGAGGACAACCAGGAAAGGCCACTGGAAGACCGAGCGGGTGAAGAAAAGCAGAATCGAAACCGCCACGAGTTCGAGGGAGACCGCTTCGCCCCGGCCAAACCTCCACAGGCTCCAGAAGAACCAGAGGATGAACGTCGCGGAGAGCAGTGTGCTGTCGAGGAAGGTCGCATAGAAGATCGGCCCGGGAAGGAGAAGGAAAATCACGGCGCCGATCGTCGCCGGGCGAGCGCCCCTTACCCTGTTCAACCACGCGTAGACCAGGACCGCGGTCCCCGCGTAGACGAACATCCACGCGTTGTAGAGCTTGCCGTCCACACTCCGTATGAGGGCCTCGCCGTGGGAGTTTGGATGGACCGCGGCGAAAACCGCGCGGATCGCGTCGAAGAGCGGCGGCTGGATGTGGTTGTACCAGAGCGATTTGAAGGGCTCGACCCGCAGGTCGCCCACACTCACCGTCTGCATCATGTACTCCGACGTCCAGGCGTGGAAGTACAGATGGTCCGCCGCTTCGTTCCGGAAACGCTCCTCGATCAGGAAGATCCAGAGCAACGCCGTGGCGAAAACCGCGACACGCGGAAATCGGCGCAGGCGTTCGATCACGAGGGAGGGCTCCCGGGAGCCCACGCCGGACACGAGGCATCACGAACCGCCTCGTAGAGTCTGTCGCTATCGTAGACGCCGATCTCCTTGAAACATCGACACTCGCGGAAACGCTGGATCAGCGGATCGAGTCCACCTCGTCTTCCTGCGGGCAGGATGAGGTATCGCATCCGGGTTTCGTTCAGGAGGAAGTGAGTGGCCTTGGTTTCATCGATCGGCTGATAAGAGTCGGTGAGCCAGTGATTCTGAATCGTGGTTTCGAGGTGATTGGTGAGTGCCGGAATGAAAGCGCCGCCGCCGTTCAGGGTTTGAAAGTCCCGACGCGCGGCCCAGATCAGGGGAGCCGCCTCATAGGGAGGAACCTCGAGCACGGGGCCCGCCGGCAGCTTCAAGACGGCCTCGTAGACCGGCGGCACACCGGGCGCTACTTTGAAGAAGTCGTTCGGCGGCGCGAGGGTTTCCGCGGCTCCCACGGCGAGAAGCACAAAGGCCGCCCCGCGGTGGGACTTCTCGAGCCGGGAGAGGCCGGTGGCGGCGAGGACGGAGAGCAGCATCGCGCCCACCGCGGTGAGGGTCTCCGGGTGCCGCATGCTCGCGAAAGGCGGCACGCTCGCGATCAGGCGATACAGAAAGCCGGGCTCGCCGAGGCCGAGCCAGAAGAGGACGAGAACACTCAGGCCGATCGTCCGTTCCAGCTTTCCTCCGCGCCACAACCCGAAGGCGGACAGGCCGAGGACCGCGAGCCCCGGGAAGAGCGGCTCTCCGGTCGCCGGATTCCACAGACGATGCAGGAGAGTTCGTGAACCGGTGTCCGCGAGTGTCCATGAACCTTTCGCGAGTTCGCGGCTCGTGCGGACGAGGCTCTCCTCGGCATGGAGACCCGCATACGCGATCAGATACGGGGCGAGGAGGACCGCCGCCACCAGAACCGCGATCGCACCCCACCTGAGGCCATTCATCGAAGGCCGGCGCGCGAAGAAGATCACCGCGATCACACTCGCGGCGACGCCGTAGTAGCCCGACGACGACGCGACGAGTGCGAAGGACGCTCCGGCAAGCGCGGCGAAACCGGGAGATCCGCGAGCGAGCAACCGGTCCAAGGCGAGGAGGAAGATCGGCAGCCAGCCCACCGAGAGCAGATTCAGGTGAACGTAGTGGAGCGACTGATGCGACCCCATGACCGCGGTGATTCCCGCGAAGAGTCCAGCAAGCGTCGACTGCGTCCAGGAGCGGGCGAGCAGACAAAACGACCAGCCCGAAAACGCCAGGGCGAGCCAGGTGGCCAGATTGAAGCGAACCAGCGGCTCGTCCACGAAAGGCGCGATCGGCGCCATCAGGACTACGGTGCCCATCGACAAATCGCTCCGCAACACCGCGCTTTTCGCGGGGTGGAACATCTTCCCTTCGAACCGATGTTCCGACAGGCCATGATCGAGCAGCCAGTTCAGGATGTAGAGATGGTGCGGCGGATCGGTGCCCGCGGGAATCGAATCGCTCAGCCGAAACGGCAGCGGCCGCAGAACGAAGCCGGCCGCGAGCACGAAGAACACGAACAGTGCGAGTTCGCGGAGGAAGATCTTCACGGCGCCTTTTGGACCGAGCGCCTCGTGGTCTTGACCTCGAGCGTCTCGCCGCGCGGGAAACACAGCTTGCGGAAGTTGCACCGCCTGCAGATGCGCGGCCGGTCGATCCGGGGAAAGTCTTCGATTCTCGCGGTGTTCGCATCCGGGTCGTTGAGCAGCGCGCGCATGGTCTTGGCCGAACGCGTGACGAAGCCGCGGGCGGTGTCGAGGACGGGTTGAGTCACATCCTTGCGCACGTAGCGCGGCCAGATCAGGTAGGCGAGTTCGGTGGAGATCTCGGTGGCGGACTTCGCCCAGCCGCGCTCGGCGGCATAAAGCGCGTAGCCCGCGATCTGAACGTCGTTGAACTTCCCGGCCCGACGGCCGGTCTTCCAGTCGACGATCCGGACACGGTCGCGTTCATCGCGGAAGGCCAGGTCCATTCGAAGAAAAACCGGCACGTCGCCCACATGAAAAGAGACGAGTTCTTCCATGGAGAGCCAGGCGGAGCGGGAGACCTTGAAGACTTCGCGCAGCAGCGGTGATTTGAAGAAGTTCCGCAGCGACCGCATGACGATCCCGACCAGGATCTTCTTGTCCTCCTGCTCGATCGGCTGGGTGTACTCGTGTTCGAACAGTCGAAAACCGTTCGTCCCGTTCTCGCTCTCCTTCCACTCCTTGAGCATGCGCTCGTGGACGACCGCGCGGATCAAGGCTTCCTGCACCGCAGGCTCGGGGATCGCGTCATGGGTCCGCAGAAAGTCCTCGATGGTTTCGTGCACCACCGAACCCGCCCACAGCGCGAGGGCCGAGAGCTGCTTGAGGCGCTGCACCTCGGGATCCTCGAGGATGCCGTAGTACGAGTAGTAATACTTGCGCGGGCAGGTCGCAAACGTGTCGTGGCGCGAAGCCGACCAGGCGAAGGCACGCGCGTCGCGGACATTCTCTTCGGTCTTCTCGGTGAACGCCGGAGCGGTCGGGGGAATCGAGGTCACACCGCCACCTGCCGACCCAGAGACGTGAAGAGAACAAAACGCCGCGACTGGTGCGACTCGGATGCGAGAGCGAGGCCGCGCGCGTATCGCCGGAGCTGCGCCGCGTGGTGCGAGGCCTGGGCCAGCACCTGATCTTCGGCGATCGCTTCGGTCTTGTAGTCCACCACCACCCAGCCTTTCTCGTCTTCGAAAGCGAGGTCGCAGACACCCTCGAGAAGCCGATCTTCCTCGATGTAGCTGATCGGGACCTCGCGGAAGACCCGCGCCGCGCGCGCGGCTTCGCGCATGATGGGAAGAGAAAGGGCGGCCTCCGCCTGGGCCTCCGCCCGGGCCACCGCTTCCTTGGTGAGCGGGAAGCCGGGGGCGAGTGCGGGTGCTATGCGTCTCACCGATTCGGGTTTCGAAAAATCGGCGAGTTCGAGAAGACGGTGAACGAAGGCGCCAAAAACGCGGCCCACGAACTCCGGCGGCTCGACCGCGGGAGGCGATTCCCTCGCCGCATCTTCGCGAACGGGAACGGGCAGGGCAGTCATCTCGGAAGCTGCCACGATGAGGGCCCTGCGCCGCGCGGTGAAACCTTCGAGTCCCTCGGGCGCTTCGTCGTCCGGTCCCGGGGATCGTGTTTCGGCCGGCTCCTCGGGAAGATGGACCGCACCCGCGTCAAGATGGACGATGTCGGGGTTGGGGATCGCCGCATCCTTCGCGATGTCGTGCCAGAAATCTCCGACCCGTTCGGTGGGCGGCGGTATCGGAACCACCAACCAGTCTTTGGCGCGGGTGCAGGCGACGTAACGAAGCCGGTGGGTCTCTTCGCGCAGGCGAGCCTCTTCCCGAAGCGCCAGCACATCCCAGTCGGGCGGCTGGCAGTCCTTCACGAAACCGAGGGCGATCTCGCCCTCTTCGCGCAGCGGAACGGTGTCGACCCGCGGTGAGAAGCGGTCGAGGCAGTCGTAGAGGATCACCACCGGAGCCTCGAGACCCTTGGCCTTGTGAATGGTCATCACCCGGACGGTATGAGGG
>JANNJB010000041.1:0-4508 GCA_031405615.1 Vicinamibacteria bacterium
TGGGCGCGAAGTTGATCGGCCGCCCGGTGTTGGGTTCAAGGCGATCGAGGAATGTCTCCTTGAACGCGGCGAGTCCTTTGGGATTGGCGTTGTAGAAGTGTTCGTATTCGTTCGTGAAGTCGAGATCGCGATCGAAGACCGCGGAACGGAGGTGTGAGTAGTACTCGATCTCGTCGGCGCCCCGGATCTTCGTGGAGACAAGAGCCAGGGTCACGAGACTCGCGATCAGAAAACCGATGATGGAGCCGCGGCTCATGCGGCCGCTCCGAGGAACTCTTCGATCCGTTCCGCGCGTCGGGCCCACGAATACTGCGTCGCTTTTTCGAAGGCGGCGCGGGCGAGGGCCAGCTGCAGGGCGCGATCGGAGAGCACTCGTTCGAGTGCGGTCGCCCAGGCCTCGACATTCCCGGGAGCCACCACCAGGCCGGTCTTTCCGTCCTCGACGATCTCTCGCGAAGCATCGGTGTCCGAAATGAGCAGCGGACGGCCCGCCGCCATGGCTTCGAAGGCCTTGATGGGAGAGGTGTGCTCCGAGGTCATGGCGCTTTTTAGAAACGGCGCGGTGACGACGGTCGCCTGCGCCAGCTCAGCCGCCACATCCTTCTGCGCCAATGAGCCGAGGAAGCGGACCCGGTCGCCGAGGTTCAAACCCTGGGCGAGTTCCTGGATGCGATCGAAATCGGTCTCGCCCTTGAGGCCGCCCACGATCACGAGTTCGCCGCGCCTCAGCCGCGCGAAGGCCCTGACCAGAACATCGACGCCCTTCCACGGATAGAGCTGGCCGGCGTAGACGACGCGGCCGGTTTCAGGCGGCGGAGTGAACACACGGTCGCGCGGTGTGTCGCAGCCGTTTGGGACCACCGCGGTGCGCGGCCTCGCGCCGAAGAGCCGTTCGAACGTGGTGAGGATGCCTTGCGTGGTGGCGATGAAACCGCGCGCTCCGGTCCACACCCGGCGTTCACGGTTCTCGATCCGGCGGCGCTTTCCAGCGTTCGGCGGTTCCTTGAGACCGTAAAGCTGATGCCGCTCGTCGTACATCACCGCTTCCACCGCGTGCGCCTCGTAGATGAGATTCGCGCAGCCCACCCGGAGGAGCAGATCCGCGAGTTGAAGGTCGCGGGTCAGAACCACGGCGCCTTTCCGGGAGGAGCGGCGGCCCAGGAGGAGAGCCTGCGTGAGGTAACGCAGGCGGGGAATGAAAGAGGAGTTGGGCGCGTGGCCCACTTCCAGTCGATCCACGTGAAGGCGAGGGGTTGGATCCACGCCGAACTCGGGGAGGATCGCCCCGGTGGGTCTTGGGTCGGAATGCCGGACGACCAGGCGAACGTCACGCCCCCGGGCGGCCAGGGCGTGGGCCGTCTTCACCACTTGAATTCCGTTCGCTCGCGGTGAAGGGAAGCGGATGTCCGAGAAGAGGAGGATCGGCGCGCGCGCGGTCACGGCTTCTCCAGAACACATTCGATCTGCGACACCATCACGTCGCCCACAACGGGGACTTCGAGGAAGAAGTTTCGCAGGAACGCGGGCACGGCGCGCCGGAAGAAACCACTCACATAGCGCTGTTCCGAGATCAGCCGGAAGGGCGAACCCGCAATCCACGAGGACATGCCGCGCAGCGTGACCGGGGTCAGGAGATCGTCTTCCTTCTCGCGGCTGGACTGCGCGAGCTGGACGAAGGTGTTGGCGCTCGCCCTCTCGCTCAACATCCAGGGCGCCTTCGCGGCGAGGAAAACGAACGCGCGGAAAGCGAGACGGCGACCGAGAAAGAGGTGGATGGGCACGGGCACGCGCAGCCGCGGCAGATGGGCCCCCGCGAGAGAAAGAGTGGGCGCGGTTGAAAGATAGAAACGCCCGCCGCGTTTGAGGACCCGGGCGCACTCGGCGATGTAGGCCTCGGCCGACGGGAGATGTTCGATGACCGAATGCGAAAGAACCACGTCGAACGACTCGTTCGCGTAAGGGAGTTTGAGGCCATCGCCCTGAACGAACGCGACGTTTTTGACGCGCTTCTCCCGGGCCAGTTTCGTGCCCGAGTCGGAGAAACGCGGCGAGAGATCGAGACCGGTCGCGAAGGTGACCTCCTCGGCGATCGAAATCGCGGTGCCGCCGCTGCCGCAGCCCGCGTCGAGCACCCGGCCCTTGAGTTTTACGCCCGACCGCTCGACCGACTGAATCACCTTCGAGCTGCGGAGGTATTCGAAGACCGCGTAGTCGTACTCGCTGCGAAAGCGAATTTCACCCGCGGCACGAATGGCGTCGTTGTCGATCCGTCTCATCGGGCTTCTTCGTATATCTCGCAGTAGCGATCGACGAGTCCGCGAAGAGAGAAACGCTCGTCGACAACCCGGGAGGTATTTTCGCTGATCCGCCGATTTTCTCGCAACGAGGCGGCAATGCCATCGGCGAGGGCCCGAGGGCTCTCCTTCGGCACGATCCGAAGGTCGTGCGGGAACATCGCGCCAAGCTCCAGACCGCCAGGGTTGTCGGTCGAAACCACGCGCGTGCCGCAGGCGAGAGCCTCCAGCACCACGGTCGGCGTCGCCTCGAGCCGGGACGAGAGGACGAAGAGGTCGGCGGCGGCGTGGAGTTTCGCCACGTCCTGGTTCGGCACGAGGCCGAGGAAACGCACGCGGGGCGAAATCCCGAGTTC
Organism: Vicinamibacteria bacterium; assembly: GCA_031405615.1. Classification (GTDB taxonomy): domain Bacteria; phylum Acidobacteriota; class Vicinamibacteria; order Fen-336; family JAGNNV01; genus JAGNNV01. The sequence goes on from JANNJB010000041.1 coordinate 2,651, forward strand.
GATCGCGAGCTGCTCCAGTCGCTCTCGTTCATCGCCGGAACCCGCGATCACCAGCTTCGCGCGGAACTCGGCCGGGTCGAGAAGAGCAAAAGCGCGTAGCAGTGTTTCGTGGTCAGCCAAAGGGTGCAAACGCTTCACATTGAAGAGGAGAGACTCGCCCGAACCGACAAGAGGCGCCCGCACCGCCTCGCGTTCCGGCGCACCGAGCGGCGAGAACATCAGGTCGACCGCGGGGTAGACGACCGAGGCTTCGCGGATCGGGACATTCAGTTCGCGGGCGCGGGCGAGAAGGCCGGCGCTGTAGAAGGTCGTGTGGGCGGCCTGCTGGTTGAGCCTGCGGAAAGCCCGGTTTTTCCCGTCGTGATGCCAGATCTCGGTGCCGTAGTGGGTGAGGACGTAGGGCTTGCCTTGCTGGACAGCGAGCCGAGCCGCGATCTGGTTCATCCAGGTGTTCGAGTGGATGTGAACCACGTCCGCCGCGGCGATCAGCGGAAGCGCCTCGCGCCGCGTCTCGAGCGCCTCGAGCAACTGAGGGATGCGGGTCACCCGGAAACCGGTTTGCCGAGTCACGTACGCCGTGTTCTCGCGGGCTGGATGATCCGTCTTGAAAGTCAGGAAGGAAACCGCGTGCCGGCGCTTCGTGAGTTCAAGTCCGAGGACGTGCGGCAGGAGAGCATTCGCCGCCTGGTAGGGCGGCAGATGCGGCGTGACCATGAGAATCCTCAACGGGCCGGCCGTGGGAGTTTGAGGGCGGTCGCGGCTTCGGCGTAGGTGACGCCCCGCGCTTGGAGCCGCTTCATCACATGCTCGAACACGCTCGAAAGCCGTGAGAAAAAACGATCCACATCGTCGGCGCTCCGGTTGTAGGGCGACCCGCCGGGCACGAGCTCGCTCGAGTGAAACAGCATGTTGAGCGTCGGCACGCCCCGGGCCACGAGAGTGCTCGCCAGGGCCTTCGCGTCTTCCACGCTCGAATAAGAAGGGCGAAGCCAGACCGCCCGAAGGCCAAGACGTTTGAAGTAGCCCCGCCACGGTATCGCCGGCATCGAAGTGAAGCGGGACTCGAGCGACTTGGGCAGCCAGGGCGAAGTGGCGGAGGAAACCGGTATCTCAAGCACCGGGGAGTTTCCGGCAAGACGCACATCGTGATGGCTCGGCCAGTAAGGGGCCACGGGTGCGCCCGCGAATGAAGGCCCACCTTTTCGCGTCTCGTTGAAAAGAGGATCGACGCTGGTGTCGACGCGATAGCCGAGCTTTTCTAGGATCCGCAGCGACCGCGTATCGAAACCATGTCGCCCGGCGCGATAGCTCACCGGCCGGATACCCAGAGACGACTCGATGGCCGACGTGAGTTCCCCCAGCTGAGCCTCGAGCGACGCGTCGTCCAGCTGGCTTGGATACCGGCCCACCAGATCCTCCTCGCGATACGGCGGCGAACTCCATGGGTGCAGGTGCGCCCCGATCTCACATCGCCCCGACCCTGACAACTCCCGGAGGATGGAGCGAGATGGCTCGCGCGTCGCCATTTCGTGCGTGACGAGGTAAGACGGTCGAACCCCGAAGGCCTCGCAAACGGCCTGCAGACGGGGAAGGGCGCGCGCGTTCTCGACGGAAAGCCGCTTTCGGCCTTCGAGCGTCCACTGGTCGTCGGCTTCGGTGTCGACACCCACCATGAATAGTGGTTTTGAACTCATGCGCGGTCCAAGTCTCCATCGCCAATGAAAAGATTCCAATTCGCGATCTGGTCGAGAACCCGGGTGTTTTGCAGCGCCCAGGCGGCAAACGCCAGACTGGCGGCCAGGTCCAAGCCCCAGCGCTCGGCCATCGCCGGAGACAGTGTCTTGAGGTTGGCGATCAC
>JANNJB010000042.1:0-2038 GCA_031405615.1 Vicinamibacteria bacterium
GATTTGGGTCGCACCCGGGGGGGCGTACCCCGAGGGGAGGCTTCGCGCTGCCCCGAGGGCAGGCTTCGCGCTCGAGAGCGAGTCACAACAGTCCGTCTGCGAGTTCGCGGTTCGCGAGGCGGGTAAGGAGCACACGATTCCATCGTTGCGGGTCCAAGTGCGACGCACCCGCCGTGGCCCGAGGCCAGGCTTGCGCGCTCCCCGACGGGGCGAGCCCACATCAGCGGTCGGCCCCGCGGGCCACCACTACCAAGCCTGCCGAGGATCGCTTCGCTCCCCGCAAACCGTCGGGTCGCTCGCGATGACGATCTGGGGTTTCTCTCTTCAGTCACGGACCTTGGTCCGTGAACCGACTCGCAATGACGGATCGGGGTTTCTCTCGGCGATGGTCTGTGTGCGGCGTCGAACCGACCGCGGATTCTCTTGAGGCTACCCTCGCCCGTGGTGGGACCTCGTCCACCAAACCCTCAAAGGAGATCTCATGAGCACAGGAACCCTGCTGCTGGTCGTTCTGATCGTGTTGTTGTTCGGCTCCACGCCCCGCTGGAAGCACAGCAGGAACTGGGGCTACGGCCCAAGCGGCGGTCTGGGCCTGGTCCTGATCATCGTGCTTGTGATGGTGTTGTCCGGTCGGCTGTGAACCTCGTTGCCGGACCTCCCGAGCCTCTCGGGTGATGACGCCATGACCATCCTTCTCACCATGCTCGCGACCATTGCCCTGACCGTGGTCGTGATGAACTTCATGACGAGTGAGAAGAAGATCGACAAGAAGATCGAACCGCTGTATGCCGTCAGCGATCCTCAGTTCCTGCGCTCGATGGGAAGCCTGCTTGGACCTGCCTTGAGCGACGGAAACCGTGTGACCTGTCTGTCGAATGGCGATGAGATATTCAAGGCGATGCTCGACGCCATTGCCCGCGCTCAACGGACGATCACTTTCGAGACCCACATCTACTGGTCCGGCCACATCGGCAGCCGTTTCGTGGAGGCGTTATCCGAGCGGGCCCGCGCCGGGGTCAAGGTTCACGTGCTCCTGGACTGGGCCGGCAGCTCGAGTATGGACAATGCCCTCCTGGAAGCGCTCCGCGCCGCGGGAGTGATTGTCGAGAAATACCATGAGCCGCGTTGGTACAGCCTGTCCCGGATGAACAACCGAACTCACCGAAAACTGCTGGTCGTGGACGGACTTGTTGGATTCACGGGAGGCGTCGGCATCGCGGACCAGTGGCTTGGAAACGCCCAGGACGCGGACCATTGGCGCGAGGCGCACTTCAGGCTCGATGGCCCCGCGGTGGCGCAAATGCAGGCCGCGTTCATGGACAACTGGATGAAGGCCGTGGGCGCCGTGCTTCATGGAGAAGAGTACTTCCCGGAACTCTCCAAGGCGGGTGATGCTCTTGCGCAGGTGTTCAAGAGTTCCCCCGGCGAGGGCAGCGAGAGCGTCCGGCTGATGTACCTGCTCTCAATCGCGAGCGCGCGGGAGAGCGTGAGGATCGCCGCGGCATACTTCGTACCCGACGACCTGTCCATCGAGACGATCGTGGCGGCGAGCCGCCGCGGCGTGAAGATTGAAGTGATCCTGCCCGGGAAAGGGAGCGACACTGAACTCACTCGAAAGGCCTCCCGCTCCAGGTGGGGGAAACTCCTTGAAGCCGGCATCGCGATCTTCGAGTACCAGCCCACGATGTTCCACTGCAAGGTCATGATCGTGGACGATGCGTGGGTGTCGGTGGGCTCCACCAACTTCGACAACCGCTCCTTCCGGCTGAACGACGAAGCCAACCTGAACGTCTTCAGTTCGGCCTTCGCGCTGGAGCAATCCCGGATCTTTGAAAACGACAAGGCTCACTCCACCCAAGTGAGCCTTTTGGACTGGGCCAACCGTCCGTGGCACGAGAAGGTCCTGGAGCATGCGGCCGGGCTTCTTCGGTCGCAGCTCTAAAGCGCCTCAGGACTTGAAGGAAAACAGGTCTTCATCCGGGCGACGGCTCGGTGTTTCTCAACTCGATGAAGCTGTGGGCCATGCAGAAGGCCGGGC
>JANNJB010000043.1:0-18556 GCA_031405615.1 Vicinamibacteria bacterium
GTACCGGACCGTTCCTGAGCATCGACAGCGCCGCTTTCGGTGTGGTGGCTAGAACCATGCGGTCGAAAGTCGGACGGGAGCGGGCCGTTTCGAGATGCCAGACCCCGTCCCGAGTTTCGAGGGCGAGGACCGGGCACTCGCGGTGAACGACCAGCCTTGCCGCGAGGGCCTCGGGTATCGCGCGCATATCGCCCTCAGCGTAGAGGACGCTGAAGTCATACGCCGGATCCGCCATCATGCTGAAGAGGGCCAGGAAAGCGGCGGTGCTGGTCTCGGTGGAGCGCGAGAACATCATGCAGGAATTGAACGAATCCAGGACGTAGTCGGCGAATTCCTGGCCCACCTCGCGCCTCGCGTAGGAGTAGGAATCCTCCTCGTTCAATGCGTCGTGGCCGAGGCCGAGATCGAAGAAGTCGAGGTCGGCGTGAGCGCTTCGGACCCGGAGCACGAAGGCCAGAAACCGAAAACGGCTGTGCAGGTCCAGAGCACCCATGCGGAAGATGCTGCGTACCGAACTGAAGTTCATCGAATACGGGTGGCCCCCTCGATAGACGATGTGGGCTACCGGACTTGCCTGCCGGCGTGCGATTCCCATTTCCTCCGCCAGGGCGTTCACGCCCCGATAGGCGCGGATCAGGAAATTGGCGCCGAGGTCGAAGTCAAGGCCGTCCTTGGTGCGGGTGCTCATTCGACCGCCCATGTTGGCTTCGCGCTCGAACACCTCGACATCCACCCCCGCCTTGTGGAGTTCCCACGCGCAGGTCAGGCCCGCGATGCCGCCGCCGATCACCGCCACTTTCATGCATCCAACCTTATGCGAAACCTCCGTCCGAACTCAGGCAGAATGGACCAACTCAAGACCAATTGGATGAACAGGCGCAGATGAGCGACTCGATATCGGACGCCGAAACACGCCTGGGACCCCCCGGCCCGCCGCCTCGCGAGCAGATCGGCCCCTACAAGATCCTCCAGCGCATCGGTGAGGGCGGATTCGGCTCGGTCTACGAAGCCGAGCAGGAACACCCGGTCAGGCGGCGTGTGGCGCTCAAGGTGATCAAGCTCGGAATGGACACGGAGCACGTCATCGCGCGCTTCGACGCGGAACGGCAGGCCCTCGCGATGATGGACCATCCTCACATCGCGCGCGTGCTCGACGCGGGCGCCACGGACTCGGGGCGGCCCTACTTCGTGATGGACCTCGTGAAAGGGGAGCCGATCACGACGTACTGCGACCAGAAGCGTTTGTCCATCGTGGAGCGTCTCGCGCTCTTCGAGCAGGTCTGTTCCGCGGTGCAGCACGCCCACACCAAGGGCATCATCCACCGCGACCTCAAACCCAGCAACGTGCTCGTGAGCACGCAGGACGGCCGGCCCTTCGCGCGGGTCATCGACTTCGGGATCGCGAAGGCCACGAGCGCGCGTCTCACCGAGCGGACGCTCTTCACCGAGTTGAACCAGATGATCGGGACGCCGGTGTACATGAGCCCGGAGCAGGCCGAAGGCAGCTCCGACATCGATACGCGGACCGACGTCTATTCGCTGGGTGTCGTGCTCTATGAGCTTCTGACCGGAAGCACGCCGCTCGACCCCAAAGCGCTCAAGACTCCGACCGCCCAGGAGGTTCAGCGGCTCATCCGGGATCAGGATCCGCCCCGCCCCAGCGCCCGTCTGAGCGAGTCGGTCCAGAAGACCGCGGAGATCGCTCCCAAAAGGCGCCTGGAACCGCTGCGCCTCGTGAGCACGGTGCGCGGCGAACTCGATTGGATCGTGATGAAGGCGATCGACAAAGACCGAACGCGGCGCTACGAAACCGCGAACGGACTCGCGATGGACGTGAAGCGGTACCTTGCCGGCGAGCCTGTGGTGGCCGCTCCGCCCTCGACCGGCTATCAGATGCGGAAGTTCGCGGGGCGGTATCGGGTGGGACTTTCGGTCGCCGCCCTCGCCATGGTTCTTCTTACCGCACTCGCGGCGGTGGCGACGGTTCAGAACATCAGGATCCGTCGCGAGCGCGACGTGGCGCGCGCGGAGCGTGAGAAGGCGGAGCAGATCACGCGTCTCATCGTCAACCTCTTCAAGGTGAGCGACCCCTCCGAAGGCAGGGGAGCGAAGGTGACGGCGCGGGAGATTCTCGACAACGGCGCCCGTCAGATTCCGCTTTCTCTCAAAGACCAGCCCGACGTGAAGGCGGCGCTTCTCGGCACGGTCGGCGAGATCTATACCGAACTCGAGCTCTACGAAGCGGCCGAACCCCTTCTGACCGAGTCCCTCCGTTTGCGCCGCGCCCTGCCCGCGGAAGGTGCCGGGCTCGCGGAGAGCCTCATGTTGCTCGCCGCGCTGCAAGAGGAGCGCGGTCGCCCGGAGGAAGCGGAGAAGCTGGCCCGCGAGGCCCTCGCCCTCGAACGGCAGCGGCTCGGTCCCGAAGCTCCGGAAGTCTCAGCCGCGACCGGGCAGCTCGCCCAGGCGCTCCTCGCGCGGGACAAGCTCGATGACGCGGAAAAGCTCTTTCGCGAGGCCGTCGACATGGACCTCAAACTCGGCATCGAAGCAAGGATGCCGGCGATCATGCGAAGGGAAGCCCTGGCCCTGCTCCTCGAGGCGAGAGGGCAAAGGACGGAGGCCGAGGCGATCCATCGCGAGACCCTGGCGGTGGCGCGAAAAACCCTGGGTTTGGAACACCCCGATCTTGCGCCGATGATCTTCAACCTCGGCAACCTTCTGCGGCAGATGGACCGGCCCGATGAAGCCGAGCCGCTTCTCCGCGAGGCCCTCGCGATCGACCGCAAGGCGCTCGGCGATGAGAATCCCTCGGTAGCGAGCGATCTGAATGTCCTCGGCCTCGTTCTGCGCACGCGCGGTCAACTCGACAAAGCAGAGAGCGCCCTGCGCGAGTCTCTCGCCATCAAGCGCAAGACCCTTGGCCCTGAACATCCAAACGTACCGCCGGCTCTCAACAATCTGGCCCTGGCTCTGGGCGAAGCGGGCCGGTACGACGAGGCGATCGCATCCGCGCGCGAAGCCGTGGCCATCGACTTGAGAGTGTTGGGCGAAGAGCACGGGGCTACGGCCGTGCACACGATGAACCTCGCCATGCTCCTCAATGACGCGGGTCGCCCGGCGGAGGCGGAGCCGCTTGGCCGTAAAGCTCTCGCGATGCGGATCAAAGCGCGCGGCGAGGAGCATCCCGATGTCGCCCTCGGGCTCGCTCGCGTGGGCGAAATTCTGCTGGCGGGCGGGAAGGTGACGGAAGCGATCTCCATGCTCGAGAAATCGCTCGCGTTTCCGATCGAGAGAGTGCCGGCGCGCAGCGTGCCCCGGGCGCTGGCGAGCAGCGCGCTTGGAGCATGCCTGACTTCCCGAGGCGACTACGGCAGGGCGCAGACGCTGCTATTGGATGCCGCGTCGGTTTTCAACGAGCGCTCGCGTGAGGGCCTCGATGCGAGGAAAGCGCGACAGCGAATCGTCGCTCTCGAGAAGGCGCGCGGCAGGTAGACCTGCTCCGGACGGCTAGCGTTTTGAGCTCTCCCGGATCTTTCGCTCGAGTTCGCGTTGCTCGACCGTCGCCAGGCGCAGTTGCTCGGTGAGGCTTGAAATGGCCTGCCGCTTCGCGAGGAACAGGTAGTTCGCAAGCTCGAGCAGAACCCCAACCACTACGGAGACCGCCAGCGCCTCGAGAAGCAAACCCTGATTGAGGGGACGTTGCTCGAGGGCCACCTTGGCGACAACATAGAGAACGCCGATGCCAAATCCATTCACCCCAATACCCCAGCTGGCTCGGGCGGCCTGCAGTTCCCGGTTGGCCCGCGCGATGTCTATCCTGAGCTGGCGCAGCGTCTCCTGGAGCGCCATGGGATCGGCCATCACGAGGCGCAGCCCGTCTTTGCGAACGACCCTGAGCAGCACGGAACAGCTGCCGCAGTTGATCTGTGCTCCGTCGGCGTAACTGTCGGAGACCAAAACCTCCAAACGGCAGTTGGCGCAGCGTGCGTTCCGGGCCTGGCTCATGTTCCCTCCCGTCAGGGGCATGATAGGCGAGAGTCTCATCGGGGGTCCCATTTACGGCACGAAGGGTTCTGGCGCGGCCTTCCCACGGTGGCACATCGCGCAGCTCAGAGCCGTGTCCTTCACCCGCTTCTGAGGCAACGAAGGGCTCTGGCTCGGCCTTTCCGCGATGGCAGAGGCCGCAAGTGACCACCGCTTCCTTCATGCGCCGACCGAAGTAGGCGGCTTTCTTCGCCTTCAGGTCGAGCACCAGCCGGATCATTCGGCGCGCATCGGCCTTGTGCGGACGGTCGTCCTTTTCATACTGCTCGAGCACATGACAGAACGTGCATTTCACGCCGAGTTGTTCGGCGAAGCCGTTCATCGTCTTCTTGAGCTCGACGTCGGTGATCGTCCTCGGCAGGACCTGGAGATTCCTGTGCTGGGGGCTCGCGAATCCGGGAATCGCGAGGAGAGTCATAGCGGCGAAGAGCGGGGGGAGAGAGTTGTTGTTCGTGGGTCTTCAGCCAGTTCCTCTTGTTCACGCGGATCCCTCGCACTCTTGCGAGCTGCTGGGACGATATCCTTCCAACCTTCAATGGCTTCCCGCTATCGGTTCGCTGCGCTCCTCGCGATCCTCGTTCTGGCCGCCGCTCTTCGCTTCGCGGGCCTGCCGGCCGGCTTGCGGCACACTCCGTTCATTGACGAACAGTTCTTCGTCATGAACGTAGAAGGCATGCTGGATCGCGGCGACCTCGACCATCGTTTCCACATGTACCCGGGGTTCTTCTTCTATCTGCTCGCCCCCGCCCTCGCCATGATGGATCGCCCCTTCGGGGCCGACGCTTACCTCGTGGCTCGCGGCGTGGTGGCCGCTTTGGGCGTCGCCACCGTGGCCCTCGTCTATGTCCTCGGGGCGCGGATCGGATCTCCCCGGGCCGGGCTGATCGGCGCCGTGGTTCTTGCGGTCTCGCCGGTCGCGGTGTACGTGGCCCACGAGGTGAGGCCCGACGTGGCCCTTGGTTTCTTCGCGATGAGCGGACTCCTGCTGATCGCCCGGGTCGATGGCCGCTACAAGCGCGACGCTCTTTCCGGGATCGCGGTCGGGATGGCGACCGCCATCAAGTTCACCGGCGTGACCCTCGCGCTGCCCTACGTGGTCCGCCGCTGGCCGTTCTCGGAGAAACGCTGGCGGGGCATGCTACTGGCGGGCGCGGTCTCGGTCGTCACCTATGGCGTCTTGTCGCCCTATTCGTTCCTTCACTTCGACGACTTCCTCGAGGGCGTCCTTCTCCAGAAGAGTTACCACGATGAGATCCGGGGTCGGGGACCCCAGGACTTCGGGGATGTGGCTTCGGTGTACGTCACCCACGTCCTGCCCCGCAGCCTCGGTCTCCCCGCTCTGCTCGCCGCGCTCGTCGGCCTGTGGGTGAGGCGAAAGGACTGGCGCGACGTGTTGCCCCTCGCCATGCTGCCTTTGGCGCTGATCGCCGTCTTGTCGACCGCGCAGATCCAGAGGTCGCGTTACTTCCTGGCCGCCCTCGGGGCCATGGCCGTTCTCGCGGGGATCGGTGTGGAGGCGGCATGGAAGCGGTCGCGTGTGCTGGGCATCGTTCTGGTCCTGATCGTCGTCGGCGTGCCCCTCAACACGACGATCCGCGACGTGGCAGCTTTTCGCCGACCGAGCACACTCGACCGGGTCCTGGACTGGACGAGCGCGAACATCCCAGAAGGTCGTCGCATCGCAACGACCCACGCGCAGATCGGTCTCGATCGAACGCGGTACGAGATTGTGCCGATTGCGGACTGGTCGCCTGCCGGGCGGCGCGCCGCGGGGCACGCCGATGTGGCGATAGCGGTCGTTGCCAACAGTCGCGAGCCGCTGCCCGGTTTTTCCAGGAGCTTCAAAGCGGATCCCACCCACCCTCTTGAAGGGCCCGCCATGGAGGTCCTGGTCCGCGACGCAGACGTCACGGCGACGACGCTGGTGGATCTTCGGAATGCCCGCCTCCGCGCGTCGGAAGGCGGCGATCGCCTGGGCCTCGTCGTTGACGGCGATCTCGGGACCCGGTGGGAGACGAAGGAAACCCAGCGGTCGGGAATGTGGGTCGAAGTGGGCCTCAAGACGCCGCGGTTGATCGATCGTGTCGAACTCGCGATGGGGGGGCGGCCGAACCAATGGGGACGACATGTCGAAATCGAGATCAGCGAGGATGGCCGCGAATGGACGCGCGTGAACACAACTCCCGGGCGCGCGATGGTTCCCGACCAGGTTGTGGGTGAGGGCGGTCGCACGCAGGTTCTTCTCCTGACCACGCCCCAGGCTGCGGTTGCATTTCGTGTGATCCTCGTCGACTCCGGTCAACCCCGGTGGGGTTTTGCGGAGATTGCCCTCCACGCCCGGGCGGAGGTTCCATAGCGCCCGGCGGCGGCGCCGCGTAGGCTCCGCCGATGAACACTCCGCCCACCCAACCCGATCCCTGGCTGCGAGGTCCCGTCGCCTCGATCCCGCCGCTTCTCCAACCCGTGGCGCACGCCCTCATCGCGGCGCGCGAGGAGATCGACCGCACGATCGCTGACATTGGTCGCGACGCACTATGGGCGCGGCCCGGGGGTGTGGCTTCCCTGGGGTTCCACGTCGCACATCTCTCGGGCGCCACGGATCGCCTCCTTACTTATGCGCGGGGAGAAGCGCTCTCCGAGAGTCAGCGCGCGGATCTGGTTCGGGAGCGCGCCGTCGCCGACACCCGCCCGGAGGCCGAAGCGCTCTTGGCCGCGTTTCGCGAAACCATCCGCCGCGGCCTCGAACAGCTCGCCGCGACCGACGAAGCGACGCTGACCCAGCCCCGAGCCGTGGGCCGCGCCCGGGCGGCGTCAACCGTTCTGGGTCTGCTGTTCCACGTAGCCGATCACGCCGCGCGCCATTCCGGCCAGATCGTCACGACGGCCCGGTTCGTTCGCGCGAGCGAGATCGGGACAACACCCGCCTGAGTTCGTTTGAGCAGGGCGGGCTGAATGGCGCCGCTTTGGGATCCGCGCGATTACGCGACGCCCCGCAGCCGCGCCGGTTCGGAATCCGCCGACAGGCCGAGAACGCGGCAGGCCTGGGCCACCGTCTGATCGTGACAGCCGATGAACTCGAGGAGACGCCGGACAAAGCGGCGCTGGCTCAAGGGATCGATGGTCATGACCGCCCAGAACTGTGTCCCATCGATCTGGCGCGCGTGGTTGTGCGAGCGCACCTCGAGGATTTCATCCGGCGTCAGCATGAGGTAACGATGGCCGCTCTCCTGGTGAGAGATGAAGTCGGCGAAGTCGCTGGCGTGGTTCGTGGCGCACCAGCCGAGCAGAGCGAGGTAGCGCTCCGTGGGCTCGGTCAGGGCGCGGAATTGTGGGCCACCGAGGAAAAGAAGCAGGCTGTCGCCATTGAGGAACCCGCGCGCCAGGCTGACCAGGGCGACCAGTAGTCCATCCAGGGTCAGGTTTCTCTCCGCAGCAATCTGCTGAAGTGCAGCGTGCGTCTCATCGCTCAATTCAACGGTCTTCATTTCCGATCCTCCGGAGTTGACTCTCCGGACATACAAGGGACGTGCCACGCCCCGGCTTGCCCGGGGCCGCGAAAGCTCTCCTCCGAGGCTCAAACGAATGGTTGAACTGTTCATTCGTGGAATCCCGGTTTCCCACAAGCGGACGCGAGTAACCGCGTTCAAAAGAAACCAAGGGAAGGGGCGCCGCGTCCCAATCGGATACGCGGATCACTCACGTATCGATCCTGGAGGTTCCCTTGAAAGCTAGCCAGAACGCCGTCGTCCTTGCGCTCGTCGTCCCGTTGCTCGCAGCCTCCGGCCACGCGAGCGACGCCGTCGGTTCAAAAGATTGGCCGGGCCTTTGGGGGGCCGCGCGTGACGGCGTCACGGCGATGCCGCTTGGCCTGGGGGAGACGCCCTCCGCCCGGGTGTTGTGGAAGCGCCAGATCGGCAGCGGCTTCTCCGGTATCTCCGTGGCCGGCGGTCGTGGATACACCGGCGAATCCGACGGCACTTCCGACAACGTGGTGGCCTTTGACCTCGCCACCGGGCGGGAGATATGGCGCGTGCCTCTTGGGCCCACGTATCGCGGACATGACGGTTCCAAAGACGGCCCCATTGCCACGCCCACCATCGACGAAGGCCGGGTGTTCATCATCTCCGCCAAAGGCGGATTGTTGGCGCTCGACGCCGGCACCGGTCGAGTGCTCTGGCGTCTCGACGTCAAGGCGGATCTCGGAGCGGCCGAGCCTTCGTACGGCTTCGGCGCCTCGCCGCTTGTGGCGGGTTCGCGTCTGGTCGTACAGGTCGGTGGCGCCACCCACAATCTGGCCGCATTCGACAAGGCCAGCGGAACACTCCTGTGGGCGGTCAATCACTCGAAGGCGACCGGCTATGCGTCGCCCGTTCTCGGGACCGTGGCCGGACGCAGCCAGATCGTGGTTCACGCGGGCGATGTCGTCTACGGCGCTTCTCCCGAGGACGGTTCACTCTTGTGGACTCACCCGCTCGGGCCGCCGGTCGAGGCTGACCGGCCACCGCTCATTCTTCCGGGCGATCGCGTGCTGCTTTCGCGCTGGGAAGACTCGCGGCTGTTGCAGATTGAGAGGGGCGACACCGGCCTCAAGGCACGCGAGGTCTGGAAGTCGCCGCGGCTTCGCGGCAGCTACAGTCCCACGGTTCTCCACGAGGGACACCTGTACGCGATGGGCGGGCCGAATCTCCTTTGCGTCGATCCCGCGAACGGAAACGTCGTCTGGCGCGAAAAGGTGTATCCGGGCTCGCTGATCCTGGTCGACGGTCACCTGTTGCACCTCGGCGAGCAGTCAGGTGAATTGCGAGTGGCAAAGGCCTCGCCCACGGGCTACAAGGAGCGAATGAAAGTGCCGGTCTTCAACGCCGGAGCCACTTCATCCACCACGCCCAGCTTCGCCGATGGCCGGGTCCTGTTGCGCAATGTCGAAGAGATCGTCGCACTGGAGATCAAATGAAGACCTCGGCTTGTCGGTTTGGCCTGACCCTTGGATCGTTCGCGATCCTGGCCTGCGTTTTCGGACCTCTGGCGGAAGGCGCCGATTGGCCGCGCTGGCTCGGCCCGAACCAGAACGGAGCCACGTCGGCGGATGGCGTTCTGAGCAAACCGTCGCTGCGCCTGCGCAAGGTCTGGCGGCATCCGATCGGTGGCGGTCGCAGCGGCGTGGTCATTGCTGATGGGCGTCTCGTCAGTCTCGTCACCGATGGCGAAACGCAGTCGGCGCTTGCGCTCGACATCAAGGATGGCAAGGAACTGTGGCGCGTCAAGGTCGGCCCCCACCTCGACGAGTCTCTCTCGCCCGTCAGCACACCAGTGGTGGACGGGGGCAGGGTATTCCTGGTCGGCACGGACTGCACCCTGCGCGCGCTGAGCGCCGGTACCGGCGAGTTGGCCTTCGCGGTCGACTTGAAGCAACGCTTCGGCTCCGCCGCGCGACGCGGTTGCGAGAGCTCTCCCTTTGTGGAGAATGGCCGGATCATCCTCCAGCCGGCGGGTGCTACCGACCATCGCCTTGTCGCGCTAGACGCCCGCACCGGCGACCTCATCTGGTCGGCCAAGGGCGCCGAGCGGGCGAACTACAGCTCGCCGGTCGCTGCTGACATGGGCGGTGTTCGCCAGGTTGTCGTCCACCATGTCACCGCCACCCCTCCGCAACGCAGCGGCCTCAGTGGTTTCCGATTGAACGACGGAACCTTGTTGTGGAGCCGAACCTTCGAGGCCAACGCCTCGACCGAGACGCCCCTGGTTGTTCCCGGTGACCAGGTCCTCCTCGTTACCTGGAACGACGCGAAGCTCGCGCGCCTCAAGAAGACCGGCGAAACGTTCGAGGTCGAGCCGGTGTGGACCAAGCCCGCGTTTCGCTCCCGCATCGCCCCGCCTGTTCACAAGGACGGACACATCTACGGATTCGAAGGGGACGACCTCGTCTGTCTCCGCGCGGCGACCGGCGACGTGGTCTGGAAACAGCGCATTTACGCAGGCTCGCTGATCCTCGTCGACGACGCTCTCGTGATCCTGTCCGCGAGCGGGGGTGCGGTGCGAGTGGTCGAGGCGACGCCTTCCGGTTACCGCGAGCGAGGCAAACTCGAAGTCTTGAACCGGGGCGCCCAGGCGGAGGCGCCGCCGAGCTTCGCTGCCGGGATGATCTTCGTGCGGAACGACGAGGAGATCGTCGCGGTGGCCATAGAGCGCTGAGCCCTGGCCGAAGATCAGCCCCTCATCACGCCGGCGGCGATCTCATAGGAGCGGAGACGCGCCTTGTGGTCGTAGACGTGGCAGACCACGATCAACTCGTCGGCCGCGGTGCGGGCGATGAAATCGCGCATCTCTCTCGCCACCGTGTCGGCTGAGCCGACGAACGAAACGCGGGGACGTTGGACCGGGTCGACCGGCTCGGTTCGATCGGGTTCCCATTCCTTCGAAGGCGGCGGCAATTGTGTGGGCCGCCCCTGCCGCAGGCTCGCGAATGATTGACGCCCCGACGATGCGAGGAAACGCGCTTCCTCGTCGGTCTCGGCCGCGACCACGTTCACGCCGAGCATCACGTACGGTTTCGCGAGCCGGTCCGACGGCTTGAACCGGTCGCGGTACAGGCCTACGGCCTCGAACATCTGCGCGGGTGCGAAATGCGAGGCGAACGAGTACGGCAAGCCAAGCTCCGCGGCCACCTGCGCGCCGAACGTGCTGGAGCCGAGGATCCAGAGTGGGATATCGAGCCCGGCGCCCGGCACCGCCTGAACCAGCTGGTCGGGATCAGTCGCGCGGAGCAGTTCCATGATCTCGAGGACGTCGCCTGGAAACTCGTCGGGGTTCGCGTTGAGCGTTCGGCGCAGGGCCCTTGCCGCTGCTCGATCTGTGCCGGGCGCACGTCCCAGTCCCAGATCGACGCGGCCGGGAAAAAGCGAGGCCAGTGTGCCGAACTGTTCGACCACTTGAAGCGGCGCCCAGTTGGGCAGCATGATTCCGCCGGCGCCGATGCGAATACGCGATGTGCCGTGTCCGACGTGCGCGAGGAGGACCGCGGTGGCCGCACTCGCGATTCCCGGCATGTTGTGATGTTCCGCGAGCCAAAAGCGCGTGTAGCCCCACGCTTCGGCATGCTGCGCGAGGTCGAGTGTGTTGGCGAACGCCTGCGCGGCGGTGCCGCCCTCGACAATGGGGGAGAGATCGAGAACCGAGAAGGGGATCGTCGATGTCATGCCGCGACCCGGCCCTTGCCCGGCTTCACCACCGGCAGGGAACGTCGCGAAAGGAGATCGATGAACTCCCCCACATAAGCGGGCGTGAACTCGGTCTTCAGCATCGCCGCCGACCATTGGCGGTGGAAACCGGTTCGAGTCAACGGTCGCGCGACGAGAGCCCCCGAGTCGATGTGCTTCGAGACGGCCCAGCGAGCCAGGACACTGATGCCGAGCCCCGCCTTGACCATTTCGATCATGGCCTCGGTGAGCTGCACTTCGCTGTAGTGCGCGGGCTTGACCCCCGCAGGTGCGAGGATCTTGTTGTACAAGGTGCTCTCACTCGCCGGGGTGTAGGCGAAAAGCGTCTGATCGGCGAAGTCCTTCGCGGCGATGAAGGGCCGCACGGCGAGCGAGTGGCCGGGCGCCATGACGACCACCACTTCGTCCCGGAAAAGAGGCCGATAGACGAGGCGTTTGTCGCGCACGACGTCGGAGACGATGGCGAAGTCCAGCCGGCCGTCGAGGAGGGCGGGAATGGGACGGTGCGTCGCCTCCAGGAGAATCTTCACCTCCACGCGCGGGAATTTCAGGTTGAACTCCCGCATCATCTCCGGCAGCCAGTGGTAGCAGGTGTAACACTCCGTGCTGATCCTTAGGACGCCCTGGTCGCCGGTGGTCATACGCGCGATGTCGTCCTCGGCCTGAGTCAACTCGCGCAGCACCTGATGGGCTGATTGCACCAGCCTTTCCCCGGCCTGGGTCAGCACCATCCGCCGGCTCACCCGATGGAACAGCGGGGTTCCGAGGCGGTCTTCGATGTCGCGGAGCTGGTGGCTGAGCGCTGATTGCGTCAGGTGCAGGCGAACCCCTGCGCGGGTGACACTCTTCTCCTCCGAGACCGCCACGACCAGTTTCAAGTGCCGGGTATCCAGTATCAAGAGCCCTCCATGTATTCCGCTTCTATGAGCAAGTCTCATTATATCCATGTAAACAATGCGTTGGTTTCATGAGACGCGAGTCCCTATCCTGCTCACCATGCTCAAGGATTTACGACTCGCGGTTCGCTCGCTCCGGCGGCGGCCCGGCTTCACCCTGGTCGTGGTGATCACACTGGCGCTTGGGATCGGGGCCAACACCGCGATCTTCAGCGTGGTCAATGCGGTGCTTCTCTCGCCCCTTCCCTACCGCGAACCGGAGCGCCTGATCGCGGTGTGGGCGAAGAGTGAGGTCCGCGGCCTGACGAACCAGCCCGTGTCTTTCCTCAACTACACGGACTGGAACGAGCAGAATCGGGCCTTCGAGGAGTTGGCGGCTCTTCGCGCCGAGTCGCTCAATCTTCTGGGCAGGGGCGAACCCGAGCGCGTCAACGGCGTGAGGGTCACGGTGAACATCCTCAAGACGCTCGGTGTGAAGCCCGAGTATGGGCGTGATTTCCTTCCCGACGAAGGCCGCC
Source organism: Vicinamibacteria bacterium (assembly GCA_031405615.1). Taxonomy (GTDB): domain Bacteria; phylum Acidobacteriota; class Vicinamibacteria; order Fen-336; family JAGNNV01; genus JAGNNV01. The sequence continues at coordinate 12,676 of JANNJB010000043.1, forward strand.
CCGGCGGCCCGCCCGCCGCCCTCATCAGCTACGGGCTATGGCAGCGGCGTTTCGGTGGCGATCCGAAGCTGATCGGACAGATCCTCACCATCGACAACAAGCCGCACACCGTGATCGGCGTCCTGCCCCGATGGTTGAAGTATCCCGGGTTGATGCTGCCGCAGACGGGCGCGGAGCTCTGGATTCCTTTCCTGGTGTCGCCCAGCCAGAACCTGCGCAGTTTCGCCAACCTCCGCCTCGTGGGCAGGCTCAAGGCCGGCGTCACGCTGAGCGAGGCGCAAAACGACATGGATCTCGTGGCTCGCCGGTTGGAACAGGCGTACCCCGCGGACAACACGAATCTCGGTATCGGCCTCGTTCCCCTGCAGGAGCAACTCGTGGGCAACGTGCGGCGGGCTCTCATGATCCTCGCCGGTGCGGTGGGGCTCGTGCTGCTGATCGCTTGCGCCAACGTGGCGAACCTGATGCTCGCGCGAGCGCTCGGCCAAGACGCTGAAACCGCCGTCCGCGCAGCCCTCGGCGCCAGCCGGTGGCGGATCGCCAGACAGATGTTGACCGAGAGTCTCGCCTTGAGTTTCCTCGGCGGGGTCACAGGCATCGCCCTCGCGTATGCGGGGCTTGGTTGGCTCAAGACCATGAACGTCGCGAGCCTCCCGCGCCTCGAGGAGATCAACATCAACCTGCATGTCCTCGCGTTCACTCTGGCCGCATCCGCCTTCACCGGCCTGCTCTGCGGACTGCTTCCAGCAGTCCAGTCCTCATCGACCGGGCTTAGCCAGAGCCTGAAGGAGGGGCGCAAGGGAGCGGCGACCGGGGGACGTCATCGTAAATGGCTTCGCGGCCTGGTGGTAGCCGAGATTGCTTTGGCCATGGTGCTGCTGGTCGGGGCCGGGCTGCTCCTGCGCAGCTTCAAAGGTGTCATTGAAAGCCACCCGGGTTTTGACCCAGGAGGCGTCTTGACCCTGAGCGTGCCCCTGCCGCAGGCGAACTATCCCGATCAGCAGACCCAGCTTCGCTTCTACGAGATCGCACTCACAAGGCTCGCGGCCCTGCCCGGCGTCGACTCCACGTCCAGCGTCTTCCGAATTCCCCTGGTGGGCCTCGCTACCCTTACATTCTCGATCGAAGGAAAGCCCGTGGCTCTGGGCGCCAAACCAAACGCCGACTATCGGGTGATCAGCCCGGCCTACTTCCGCACCATGGGCATTCCCCTGCGCCGCGGGCGCGAGTTCACACAGGGCGACCGCGCGGACACTCCCGACGGCGTGGTCATCAACGAAGAGATGGCGAGACGTTTTTTCCCCGGAGAGGATCCCATCGGCAGGCGATTGCAGCTCGGCACCGAGGAAACCCGCTTTCGCGACATTGTGGGTGTGGTCGGCGATGCTCAGCTGACGAGCCTGGTCGCGAGGGTAGACCCGGCCCTGTACGTGCCCATGACCCAGAACACCTGGCCGCAGGCCCTGCGAACCAGCAACTTCGCCATCAAGACCAGCGTGGAACCCCGCAGTCTTCTCGCCGCGATTCGAAAAGAAGTGCAGTCGATCGATCCATCGCTGCCGGTCACGCAGGTTCAGACCATGGAGGAGGTCGTCCACAACTCTCTGGCCCCGCAGCGATTCAATCTGATCCTGCTCATGATCTTCGCGATCGTGGCGGGCAGTCTGGCCGTGATTGGAATCTATGGCGTCATGGCCTACCACGTCACGCAGCAGACGCACGAACTCGGTATTCGTTTGGCGCTTGGCGCGCAGCCGCTCGAGATCCTGAAAATGGTGATGGCGGACGGGGCGCGCCTCGCCCTGGTGGGTGTGGCACTTGGGCTCGCGGGTTCTCTCGGGCTCACGCGTCTCATCTCGGGTCTGCTGTTCGGCACAAGCGCTACCGACCCGGTGACATTCGTGACGGTCGCGATAACTCTCGCGGCGGTCTGTGTCGTGGCCGGCGCCATTCCCGCGCGTCGGGCGGCGAAAGTGAACGCGATCGTCGCGCTGCGGGGAGAGTGAACGAGAGAACTAGCTTGCGGTGGGGGATGCCTCCTGGGGTGGGACGGCGGGGGTGCAGGGACGGTCGCGCATCGATGCGTGCAGGATGCCGGCCAACCCCAGGGGCACCAGATGTGGGACCCACGCGGCGAGGACCACCGGGACGTCACCTTGAACGCCGAGCTTCTCACCGAAACGCAGGAGTAAGAATGCTGCGGCATACGCGAAGAAGAGGCCTGGGACGACTACGGCTCGCCGTCCGCTTCGTGAGAGACCCGCGGCGAGGATCACGAACGAAAAGGTGAAGGCCGGCAGGGACAGACGGTTGTGCCACTCGGTGCGGAGGAATGCGGGACTTGGACCTCCGCCGCATGCCGACATGCTGGCCTGGGTCGGGCAGGCCGACGCGTTGGCGAGGCTGGCCGTCTCCCCCAGCTCCCGAAACGTCATTTCGCGGCTGCCGCGGGCAAGTCCCTTGCCTGGGCCCACGAGGGCCTGGTAGGCCGCCACCCGATACTCACGGTTCGCGCGGGTCACCGCAACCTCAAAGAAGGTAAATGAGAGCCCGGCTCCCAGGACCCCGACGCCCACCGCCGCACGAGACAGCGAAGGGTCGCGCGCGAGCGTCCACCCCACTCCCATCGCCAGGGCGAGTGCGGCCGCCGACAGAATCAGGCTCGGCAGGAGCAAGGCAAGCTGGCCGAATCCGAGGCCCCGCTCGTTCGGCCATGTGGCCAGACCGAGGCCGGAGGTGAGCACAAGCACGAGCGCAGCAACGCATCCGGCGCTGCGAAGCAGCCGCGGACCTGGCGCCTCAAGGCCTGCCCGTTTCGTTGACGCGGTCTCTCGCCCGTCCCGCTGGCCGGCAAGTTACAGGCCTATACTGCCGCCAACCCAGTCAGACAAGTAAGCGGTGCGTGGAGATGTGCCCCGAAGGGGCGCGCTCGACGTGTCTGCTCCCCGAACAAACAACAGGAGGTCTCTCGTGAAGTCCATCTTCCCGTCTACGCTCGTTGTCGCTGCTCTAACCATGATCGTTTCAACCGCCTCGTCGGCGCCTGCTACGGCCCAGACGCCGGCTCCCGCCGCTTCCCCCGCCGCGCCCAACACGACCCGACACCACGTGACGTTGGTGCGCGTGAAGCCCGAGATGCTGAACGAATGGATCGACCTCCAGAAGAACGAGGTGGTGCCTGCCCTGAAGAAGGCCGGGGTGGCGAGCCGGACGGTGTGGGCGACGTCGGTTGGCAACTCGTTCGAGTACACGATCTCCGTCCCCTTCGAGAAGTTCTCAGCCATGGATAGTCCGGCCCCGCTGATCACGGCCCTCGGCGCGGAAGCGGCGGCGCGCCTCAACGCGAAGCTTCGCAAGTGCATCGAGACCCAGCGGACGTACATGGCCAACCGGGTGAACGACCTCACGATCCCGGCCGGTGACGCGATGGTGAATCGAATGGTGGTGCGCCGTGTTCCGCAGGGGAAGACCCAGGAGTACCTCACCTTTCACCGGACTGAAGTCCTCCCGGCGCTCAAGAAGGCGAAAGAGCAGGGCAAGATCGCGGGCTCTTACGTCGTGGTTCGGGGTGCGGGCGCCCAGGCGAACGAAATCGTCACCGCCGAGAGCTACACTAAATTCGCGGACCTGGATGCGGGCAGCCCGGTGCAGGCCGTGGTCGGAAACGAGGCCTACGCCGTCATTAACGCAAAAGGCAACGCGCTCGCGACCAACGTGCAGACGGTTATTCGGCGGCGGGTCGCGGACCTGAGCTTTTAGTCGCCCTTCCGGTTGACAGAGGGAGGGGGCGCCGTCAGAGTCCCTTGATGCCACGCAATCTGCCGCACGCTCCCTCCCGCTTCCTGATCACCGCAGCCCTGTGCGCCCTCGCCGGCGCTGCCCCGGGTCAGACGATCTCGCACGAACCGACACGCGGCGTGCCGACCTTTGCGGTCCGCGAGCCGGTTCTGCGTCTCAAACCCGGAGCGGTGGTCGAGACCCGGACCTTCACCAAACCGGGCGACTACTACAACAAGGAGAAGGCCGGCCCCTGGCCAGGCGAAGTGGGACCGTTTCACATCGAAGGCGCTTCTCCCGGCGATACGCTTGTCGTGAAGGTTGTCCGTCTTCGACCCAACCAGGATGTGGCCATCTCGAACGTCACGCCGGGGGGCATCAGCGGCGTGGCCGGGGACAGCCGCACGCGACTCCTGAACGACCCGCTTCCTGCCCGCCGCTTCGTATGGCGGCTCGATCGAACCCGGAACGTCGGGATCATCGATCTGCCGAATTCGGCGGTGAAGCAAATGGAGATTCCGCTTCGCCCCATGCTCGGCCGTGTGGCCACCGCCCCCGCGGGTGAAGAGGAATTTGGTGGTCTATGGCCTGGAGACTTCGGCGGCAACATGGATGCCGCGGACGTGACCGAAGGGGCCACCGTCTACCTCCCCGTCTTCCACGAGGGCGGCCTGTTCTACTTCGGAGACTTTCATGCCGCGCAAGGTGATGGCGAGATCACGGGCTCGGGCCTCGAGTCGACCGCCGATGTCACGTTCCAGTTCGACGTCATCAAGGGTCAGCGCATTCGCTGGCCCCGCATCGAGAACTCCGAGTACATCATGGTGGCGGGAAGCGTGCGGCCGCTGGTCGACGCCATGCGCATCGCGTATGTGGAACTGATCGAATGGCTGGTCGCGGACTACGGCTTCGACAAGATGGAGGCCTATCAGGTGGCTTCGCAAGTGGGCGTGGTGCGCGTCGCCAACATCGTCGACCCTCACTACACGGTGGTGGCCAAGTTTCCGAAGAGTCTGCTCCCGCCGAAGGTGCGCCCGGCCGCTCAGTAGACTCAGCGGAAAGCGCGACGGCGCGGCCGTCTCTACCTTGGTAAGCACGTTTTTTGCCCCCCCCAAGAAAAGATCCGGGCTAGCCGTTCCAAGGAGGCGCGCATGGTTATGAATCGCATTCGGATGGTCGCGTTGGCTTCGCTCATGTCCGTGCCCGGTGCGGCGCAGGAACGTGTGTACGTGGCTCAACGGTCACCGGCAGCCGTGCACGCGTTCTCCTTCGCAGGAGGAACCTGGACGCGAGAGGATGCAAGTCCCGCCGATCCCACGACCTTGCGCCTGCAAGTAGGGCTCGATCCGTTCAACGGAGTGACAGCCACAGATCACCTCATCCTTACCGGGAGTGGCTTTACCGGCCTTGGTATCGACGCGGTCGACCCCTTTACCGGTCTTGAACTGCCGCGTGTTCGAACCACGGTCACCCTCGGGCCGGTCAAGCTCAGCGCCGACCAGCACTATGCCTTTGTAGCCGGGCCCAACCCGATTCAGCTGCCGTCGTTGAGTGTGGTTGATCTCAACCCCGCCAGTCCCCAGTTCCTCAAAGAGGTGGCGTCCCTGGTCGGAGTAGCCAGCGGTCAGACGGCATCGTTCGGTGCGACGGCCCTCTCGGGCACCACGCTCTATATGGCCCTGCTTGACCCATCGGGCGCTTTCGGCTTTGCGCCGCACACCAAGATCGTGGCGATCGACGTGTCGAATCCGCTGGCCCCGGCTGTCCTCGGCAGCACCATCGTCACCCAGACCCTGACTCCGGCCCTGGCCGCGGGCATGGGCATTCCCTCGCTCCGCGCCTTCGACCTTGGGGGCACGACGTATCTGTTCTTGTGCCGTCGCGATCTCGTCATCCTGCAGGCGGGCCCGCTGGGCGCATTGACGCAGTTGGGGCAGGTCGCTTCCAACCGACCGGTCGCGCCCGCGGGGCGTCGGGTCATGCGCGACGTGTACGCGCGGCAAGTTGCGGGCGTCCGGAGGGCCTTCGTGGCCAGCGACGTCAACAATCTGGTCGAGGAGATCCTGGTGGTCAACCTCGATACACTGTCCAACGATCAGGCCGG
>JANNJB010000044.1:0-13297 GCA_031405615.1 Vicinamibacteria bacterium
GGTCAACCGCCCCTCCTGCAGCAGGAACAGGCGGCCGTAGAGTTCATAATTCCCCCGCAAGGTTTCAACGGTCCCCAGGACCCGGAGCGGCTCCCAGGGGGCTTTTTCCAAGGTGAGGTCTCCCTTGGCCTCGATGGCGCCGGAGCGATCTTTGTACCACACGTTCCTTTCAAACCGGAGGGCGACGTTCAAGGACAGGGCGTTGGGCGCGGGCCCCGCGATCAAGACCTTTGGTCCCGAGCAGGGCCTGTCCCGCGCCGCGATTTCGGCGATCGCCGAGGAATCCTCCGGAGCCCTGGTAGTTGGCACGGCGAGCGGGATGTTCCGCCTCGAGGGTGATCGTTTCGAACCGGTCACGCTCCCGCCGGCGGCGGCGGAACTGGGCGTGAAGCGTTTCGCCCGCGCCCCCGACGGCGGTCTTTGGGCGCTCGCGGGCGAGCGGATCCTGCTGCGTCAACTGGGCGACGCGTGGCACATCGTGGGCATCGACGAAGCCATCGCGTTCGAGGCCAGCGATCTCGCGGTGGATGAGAGCGGCGCCCTCTGGCTCGCCACCCGGAATCACGGCCTCCTGAGACTCTCGCCCGTGGGGACGCGACTGCGAAGGTCGGCGCAGTTTCAGGCCTCGCGCGAGGCGTCGTCACCGCTCGATCATGTGGCCACGTCTCGAGGCAAGGTGTACTTCACCTCATCCCGCGGCCTTTCGGTCCTCTCCGTCAGCGCGGGCGGCGTTGTGGACACCATCCCGTTCCCGGACGGCATCACCGCGGGCCATAAAGCGCTCACGATCACACCTGCGGGCCGGGTGTTCGTGGCCACAAACCAGGGTGTTCTGAGTCTGTCCGGACGTTCGCTTCTTCCCGTCGAGTCGCGCAACGACCGCGCGAAGGCGGCGGCGGTGACCCTGCTGACCGATCGCGAGGGCCAGTTGTGGATGGGCACGGTCGAAGCGGGGCTTCACGTCCTTCTCATGGGACGCGGTGTGAGCTTCCTCCGCGCCGATGGCACGAGCTTTCGCTCGATCGACATCGATCGCAGCGGCGTGCATTGGATCTCGAATGAGAGGCGGGTGCTGACGTTCCGGACCGACGCCTCGGGGCGCCCCGTTTCCATCCAGGAGCCCCGCTTCGAGGGTTTCGACGCGCTCACGATCTACGGGCTCACCGAGGAACGCGGCGATCTGCTCTTCGCGATGTCCGCAGGGGTTGGCGTCCTCCCCGCCGCGGCGCGGGCCGCGGGTCGTCCGGTCATCAGGCCCGACCCGCGGTTCGATACGCTGCGCGATCGCATGGTCACGGCAATTCATCAAGACGCGTCAAGCACCCTCTGGGTGATCTCGACCCTCGGCGTGTATCGCTTGCCGAGCGGCGCCCGCACGCCGGAGAACATCGCGGTTCCCGGCGGGAATCCATGGCTCGCCGCGATGGACGACCAGGGCTCCTTGTGGGTCAGCACACGGCAGGGAACGCTCAGCGTGATTGATACAAGAACCGCGCGGGTCACACCCGTGGCGCTTCCGATGGGCAGGCTGGTGGAGTTTTTGGGGCCGTCCCCCGAGGGTGGAGCGGTGGTCACGTTCGAAAACGGCCGATCCGCGTTCTTCAATCGGGCAGGTCCGGGCGGAGAGGTCACGGTATCCGCGGGGCCGGAGTCGCTGACGTGGCTCTCGGTCGTTTCGCTTCAGAAGATGGGGGAACGCTACCTCGCCGCTCACGGCGGAGACCGTCTGTCTCAGATAAACCTCGATCCCGGCCGCGTCGAGCAGACGATCCTCACCTCGGCGGATCTCGAGGATGCCGACTTCCGATATCTCGACCTTCGCGAAGGCCGGGCCGGCCAGGTGTGGTTCACGCTGCTGAACGGCGTTGGCCTGCTGGATCCTCCAAACGCGCCGCCCGAGCCGACCCGCCTCCGCATCTACCCCGGGCTGCCGGCCTTCGAAATGGACTCCCGGCCGAACTCCCTCGACGTCTACGCCGAACTCGCGGATCCCGTGGCGCCGCGCAAGCCGCGGTACCGCCATCGCCTTCTCGGTGAGAGTGAGGAATGGTCGGGCTGGTCGAGCGATCCCCACATCCCGCTCGCCAACGTTCCGCCCGGGACCTATACGCTCGAGGTCGAGGCGGAGGATCGGTATGGCCGGCGATCGAGCCCAGCCTCCCTCGAAGTTGTGGCGCGCGGTCACTTCTGGGAATCCTGGCCCTTCCGGATCTTCGCCTTGCTTCTCGCGGCCGGCGGCCTGTATCTCCTCTACGTGCGGCGCGTGCGCGCGATCGAGCAGGACCGTCTCGCCCTCGAAGCCGCGGTGAAGGCGGGACGGGTGGACCTCGAGATCGCGAACCAGCGCCTGCAGGAGCTTTCGCTCACCGACGTTCTCACCGGCCTGCGGAACCGGCGCTATTTCTCCGAAGTGGTCGAAGACGAGATCCGCCTGCTCAAGCGGCGCTTCGATGAAAGGAACGCGGGCGGCGATCCCAACCGCGACGCGGTGTTTTTCCTCCTCGACCTCGACCATTTCAAGACCGTGAACGACGTTTTTGGCCACGCCGCCGGCGACTCCGTCCTCAAAGAAGCGGCCCGGCGCCTCCAGTCTCTTCTCCGCAAGACCGACCGGCTCATCCGCTGGGGTGGCGAGGAGTTCCTCGTTCTTTCCCTCGACTGTCAGCGCGCCGAGGCCCCGGAAATGGCGGCGCGGATGATGAGGGCGATTTCGCGGGAGGCCTATCAGGTCGGTCCCCCGGGCGGCATTCACATCACCACTTCCATCGGCTGGGCGGCGTACCCGTTCCCGGTACAGGCGGCGGAACCGCATCCCGAGGACGTGGTGCGCATGGCCGACCGCGGTCTTTATCGAGCGAAGCGCGCCGGCCGCAACTGCGCTGTGGGTATCCTTCCCATGGGAGAGGCGGACACCCTTGGAGGAACGATGACGGGCACGGTGGAATTGTTGAAGGATCTCGGGATCACGGTTTCCTTCGCGATCGTGAGAGGCGAGCCGCGGTCGGCCGGCCAGGATCTCGCTTCCTTCCGTGACTCGGGCCCACAGAGGCGGTCCTTCTAGGCCCCCATGTCCGAACCCGTTCTCGGCTTCCCGAACCAGCTCACCATCCTGCGGATGATCTGCGCGCCCGTGTTCGTGGCGCTCACCCTCGATGGGAAGCTCAAGGAGGCGGTGGCGGTGTTCGTGTTCGGAGCAATCACCGACGCCTTCGACGGCCTCATTGCCCGTTTCTACAAGCAGCGGACGGCCCTTGGCGCGATTCTCGACCCGCTCGCCGACAAGATGCTCCTCGGCTCGGCCTTTGTGGCGCTCTCCTTCGCGGACTCCGTGCCCGTGCACATCCCGAAGTGGCTGACCGTGGTGGTGCTCTCGCGAGACGCGATCATCGTGGTGAGTTCGCTTGCCATCGCTTTCGTGATGAATCGCCGCGGCTTCGAGCCGAGCAAATTCGGGAAGGTCAGCACGGCCGCGCAGATGATCTGCGTGGCTCTCGCGGTCGCCGCGAACCTGATGCCCATTCCCCCCCCCCTTCTGACCGTGGCCTTCATCGCCACCGGCGTTCTCACCGTGGGATCGGGCCTCCACTATCTCTATCGCGCGTCATCGAAGCGCTTCGTGGAGCGGCCCGTTGATTCCTAGGGAGACGCCGCCCTGGCTGCGCACCGTGCTTGGGCTGCTCGCCCTCGCCGTGGCGCTCTACGTCCTCTCGCGGATGCTGTCGGGCCTCACCCCGTTCCTCGCCGCCTTCGCCATCGCCTACTTCCTGAACCCGTCCCTCAACCGCTTCGAAGGGCGGATCGCACCCCTGCTCGCCCGGCTGCCCCTGCTCGGTAAGAAGCTCGATCCGCGCGCCATCTCGGTCCTCGCCACCCTCACCAGTGTCGCGACCATCGCGGCGGTGATTCTCCTGCTCGCGATTCCCGCCCTGCTCACCCAGGTCGATGAGGCGGTGCGCAGCCTGCCGCGGATGGTTCAAAACGTCCGACTGAGAGTGGAGCCGCTGCTGGAGAAGCTGAACCTGCGCTATCCCGACGAGACATCTCAGGTGAGGGCAGTGGTGGAGGAAAAACTCAAGGAGAAGCTGCCCGAGCTTCTGGCCCCGGTCACGTCCTTGCTGCAGTTCGCCCTCGAGAGCACATACGGCTTCATCACCGTTTTCATTCATCTCTTCGTGGTACCGGTCTTCGCCGGCTACCTTCTTTACGATATGAACCGGATCCGCGCGGGGCTCGTCCAGTACATTCCGCCGCGGATTCGCCCGTGGCTCGTGGGCCGGCTGCGCGAGGTGGACAGCCTGCTCGCCGCGTTCGTGAGAGGGCAGATCACGGTGTGCTTCATCCTCGCGGTCTTCTATGGCGTGGCCCTGTCGATCCTCGGGGTTCCCCTCGGCCTCGTCGTGGGCTTCACCATCGGCTTTTTCAATCTCGTTCCCTTCATGGCCTTCGTGGCGGGGCTTCCCCTGGCACTCGCGATCGCGTGGGCCGGGGACGCACCCTCGTCGACCCTCATGTGGATCACCATGATCTTCGTGATCGGCAAGTTCGCAGACATCTACGTCCTCTCCCCGAAGATCGTGGGCGAGAGCCTGGGTCTGCACTCGATCGTGATCATCCTGGTCCTGCTCCTGGGCGGGGAGTACTTCGGTTTCGCCGGTCTGCTGCTCGCGGTGCCTGCCACCGCCGTGGCCTCGGTTTTCTGGGGCGATATCACCGCCGCGTACAAACGCAGCCGGTTCTACGCAGAGACGTCGGGGACTCCCCGGTCCCTGCGCGCGGAGTAGCCTCGATGGGTCGCGCGATCGTCGACGAGGGCTCGCCCCGATACCGGATCGAGGAGGGGCGGACCTGCATCGACATCCGCCTCAAGACCGCGCACCAGCTCTTTGACACGCGGGATCCGGCGCCCTTCCGCGAGAGGGATCTCGAGGAGGCCGCGGTCGAGTACATAGTCGGCGCCTTCGAGGATCTGAGTGCCAAGGCGGAGGTAAAGATCGTCCTCTGGATCGCGGAACCGTCTCCCGAACTCGAGCTGGACACGCTCAAGGAGGCGGTGCGCGCCCACTTCGCGTACGAGATCGTGCGGCTGCAGCGCCGAATCCGTCAACACCTGAAGACCGGGCAGGTCGCGCTCGGAATGGGGCTCGCGATGCTCGCGGCCTTCCTGACTCTGGCCGAACTGACCGTGCTCCTGCCCGAGGGGACGCTTCGTCAGATTCTCCGCGAGGGTCTCGTCATCATCGGCTGGGTCGCGATGTGGCGCCCGGTCGACGTGCTGCTCTACGATTGGTGGCCCCTCATCCGCCACCGCCGCCTCCTGAAAAGGATCGCCGCCACGGAGATAGCGGTCGAACACGGCAAGCCGACGGTGGAGGCGACAGGAAGGGAGTCCCCGAAAGACGGAGGCTGAGCTAGTGATGTATCTGGCTCATTGCGACCGCCCGGTGTTCCGCCTAACTTTGATTCAGCCAAAGGAGGCGCCATGAGAGTCCCTGCGCGACGAGCGGTGAGCCCGGCGAGGCTGTTAGTGCTGATCGCATCCCTGGTTGGGCTTGGCGGGGGAGGTGCTTCGCTCGCGACCGCTCAGGAACCCACGCCCTCGCCGAGCGGAACGCAAGGAGCTTCCACTGGCGCGCCGAGCGAGTTCAAGGTGAAGTGGGACAACACGCTCACTTACGGCCTCGGCATGCGGCTGCGAGACCAGGACAAGAGCATCCTGGGCCTCGCCGGCTCCGGCACGGGCTTCTCCGTGAACGGCGACGACGGAAACCGCAACTACGACAAGGGCCTCTTCACCAACGCCGCGAAGATCACGAGCGAGGTGCAGTTCAGCTACCGGAGCGTCGGCGGCTTCGTGCGCGGCTTCGCGTTTTACGACTACGAGAACGAGAAGGGCGACAGGGCTCGCACGCCGCTCAGCGAGGATGCCCTCGAGCGGGTCGGCAGCCGCGCCGAGTTGCGCGACGCGTTCATCTATGGCCGGTTCAAGCTTGGCAGTCGGCCGGCAGAGATTCGCGCCGGCTGGCAGGTCATCAACTGGGGTGAGAGCACGTTCCTGCAGGGCGGCATCAACGCCATCAACCCGGTCGACGTGAGCGTCCTGCGGGTGCCCGGCTCCGAACTGCGTGACGCGCTGCTGCCCGTGGGCGCGGTCAAGCTGAGCCTGAAGCCGTCGGACAGCACGTCGCTCGAGGGGTTCTACCAGTTCACCTGGGAGGAGACGAAGGTCGACCCGGTGGGGAGCTACTTCAGCACCACCGACCTCGCGGGTGCTGGGGCCGAGAAAGTCATGCTGGGTTTCGGCTCGGCCCCCGACACGATCAGGGTTGGCCAGAACCTCCCGGGCAACCCGGTCGGCGTGGCCGTCCCCAGGGTCGCCTCCGTGGAGCCGAGCAAACAGGGGCAGTTCGGCGCGGCCCTGAGGATCATGGCCGAAGGGCTTGGCGGGACCGAATTCGGGCTCTACTTCGTCAACTACCACAGCCGTTTGCCGCTCATCATGGCGCGGACCGGGACGTCCGCCGGGATCCTGGCTCAGGGCAACTACGCGGCAACCGCGAGTTACTTCCTCACGTACCCCGAGGACATCAAGCTCCTCGGCGCCAGTTTCAACACCCAGCTCGGTCGGACAGGGATCGCATTGCAAGGCGAGGTGTCGCACCGGCGCGACCTGCCGCTGCAGGTCGACGATGTGGAGCTTCTGTTTGCCGCCCTCAGCCCGCTGCGGCTCCTCCCGCCGGTTCCCCAGCTGGCGCCGCTCGTCGGCCTCGGCACGCTGCTTGGGAGTACGAATCAGCTCGGCCCTTACGGCTTCTCGCAGGAGATCACGGGCTTCCGCCGGTTCAACACCACCCAGGCGCAGATGACCGCCACGAGGGCTTTCAGCCGGGTCCTGGGCGCGGATCAGATGGTGCTTGTCGGTGAGGCAGGGTTTGGCAGGGTGCACAAACTGCCCGAGCAGAGCGTCCTGCGTCTCGAGGGCCCGGGCACCTACACGAGCGGCAACCCCGTGCATCAGACCGCGCGCATCCAGCCCGGGACGGAGCCCGCTTCGGCGTTTCCGACGAGCAACGCCTGGGGATACGTCCTGGCCGGACGGCTGGAGTACAACAACGCGCTCGGTGCGGTGAACATGATTCCGCGTTTCTCCTTCTCGCAAGACGTCAGCGGCACTTCGCCCGGACCGGGGGGGAACTTTATCGAAGGCCGCAAGGCGCTGACCCTCGGGCTCGGGTTCCAGTACCGTTTCAACTGGGAGTTCGACGTGAGCTACACGGATTTTTTCGGGGCCGGACGCTACAACCTGATCAACGACCGCGACCTCGTGGCGGCCAACCTTAAGTTCTCCTTCTGAGGCAATAACGTCATGCGCAGCCTGACCCGAATCGTTTCGACCCTGTCGATTCTCTCGCTTGTTCTCCTGGCTTCTTCTCCCGCACCCGCGTTCGCTCAGGGGGTGCCCGCCAACCTGACCCCGCTCGGTGGGGAGAAGGCGGGCAACGCTGCCGGCACTATTCCCGCCTGGGAAGGCGGCCTCACCGCCCCCCCCTCGGGCTACGTGCCGGGCCGGCACTACGTCGACCCGTTCGCGGCGGATCGGGTTCTCTTCACGATCACTCAGGCCAACGCCGCGCAATACGACACCCTGCTCTCCGCGGGTCACAAGACCCTGCTGAAGGCCTACCCGAGCTTCAAAATGAACGTGTATCCGTCGCGCCGCAGCGCTTCGGCGCCCCAGCGGGTGTATGACGCCACGGCCCGGAACCTCACGCGGGCCAAACTCGTGAACAACGGCAACGGAGTTGAAGGTGCGGTGGGCGGCCCGCCCTTCCCAACGCCGAAAACCGGGGTGGAGGTTATCTGGAACCATCTCCTGCGCTACCGCGGCGACACCGCGGCGCGCTGGGTGGTCCAGGCCACGCCCACCCGCGGGGGCCAGTACACGACGGTTCAGTTCGACGAGGAGACGCAGTTCCTCTACAGCCTGCCGGGCATGACCGCCGAGACGCTCAACAACCGGATCTTGTACTTCAAGCAGACGGTCACAGCACCCGCGCGCCTTGCGGGCGGCATCCTGCTGGTGCACGAGTACCTCGACCAGGTAAAGAAGCCCCGCGACGCGTGGCTTTATAACCCGGGACAGCGCCGCGTCCGCCGCGCTCCGCAGGTGGCTTACGACAACCCCGGCACCGCCTCAGACAACATGCGTACCAGCGACCAGCTCGATATCTTCAACGGAGCCCCCGACAAGTATGACTGGAAGCTCGTGGGCAAGCGCGAGGTCTACGTCCCGTACAACAGCTATCGCCTCCAGGACCCGAAGCTCAAGTACAAGGACATCGTCACCCCCCTTCACATCAATCCCGATCACGCGCGGTACGAACTGCACCGCGTCTGGGTCGTGGACGCGACCCTGAAATCCGGGGAACGGCATGTCTACAAGCGACGCGTGTTCTACCTCGACGAAGACAGCTGGCAGATCGTGGTCGTGGACAACTACGACAACCGGGACCAGCTGTGGCGCGTGACCGAGGGACACGCAATGAATTTCTACAACGCGCTCGCGGTCTGGACCGCGGCGGAGACGCACATTGACCTCCAGGCGGGCCGCTATCTCGTGATTGGTCTCTTCAACGAGAGCCGCGTCCACGACTTCAAGATCAAGCGGACCGAGGCCGACTTCACGCCGGACGCCTTGCGGCAGGAGGGGGTCCGATAAGTTCTTCTCCGCCGCGGGCGCCCCGGCGTTCGCCGGCCGTCCATCCACCACCGGGCAGGAGGTTGCTTGTGACCCTAAGACTCAACCCAGTGTTCGCGCGGCGCACCCTCGTGGGGGCGGCTCTGCTTCTCGCCGCCGGACTCGCGCCGAGCGCCTCGGTGGTCAGGGGGCAGAATGACCCCGGTGAGTGGGCGGTGAAGGCCCCGCTGGCCCCCCGGTCCCTCTTGCTCGACGCCTCCATGCGGGACGGCCGGCTCGTCGTCGTGGGCGAGCGCGGGCATATCCTCGTCTCGCAAGACTCCGGTCAGTCCTGGATCCAGGCCGACGTTCCCACGCGAGTGCTTCTGACCGGTGTGTTCATGCGGGATGGGAGGGACGGCTGGGCCGTGGGTCACGACGAGGTCGTGGTCCGCACCCGGGACGGGGGCCTGCGCTGGGAGCAGGTCAGGAGCGCGCCTGAGGAGGAGCGTCCGCTGCTGGACGTCTGGTTCACCAACGAGCGGCGCGGCCTGGCGGTTGGCGCATATGGGAGCCTGCTCGCCACGACTGACGGCGGCGAGACCTGGGAGCCGAGGTCGGTCAAGGAAGGCGATGATTTTCACCTCAACGCGATCGCCCAGGCGCCGGACGGCAGTGTGTACCTGGCGGCCGAGGCCGGCCACCTGTATCGCTCCGACGACAGGGGCGACACTTGGCGGTCATTGGAGTCGCCCTATAAAGGTTCCTTCTTCGGCCTCCTCGCGATGACCGATGGCGGCCTGCTGGCCTTCGGACTCAGGGGAAACCTCTTCCGGTCGGCCGACCGTGGAGCCACATGGACACGGATCGAGACCGGCACCGAGGCCACGTTGACGGCCGCTCTGGAACTTGGGCCGGGCCGGTTCGTTGTCGCGGGCCTCGCCGGGACTCTTCTCTGGAGCGAAGGCGAAGGCTCGCTGCGCCTTCAGGAAATGCCCGACCGTAAGGGCATCGTCGCACTCGCCCGTCCCGACGAAGGCAACCTGCTGCTGGTGGGCGAAGGCGGCGTGCGAAGTGTGGCGATTGCGCCGTGACGGCTGACGGCGGTCCGACGCTCGACATCGGCGACCGCCTGCAGCGCCGGATCTTCGCTCGCCGTCCGCTGCTGATCGGCATCTTCCTGCTGGTCACGCTGGCCCTGGGCGTGTCGGCCTCGCGGCTGCGCATCGACGCCGGCTTCGCGAAGCTCCTGCCGCTCCTGCATCCGTACATGGCGACCTTCCTGAAGCACCAGCAGGAGTTCGGCGGCGCCAACCGCGTGCTGGTCGCGGTGGTCGCCCGCGATGGCAGCATCTTCACCCCCGCCTATCTCGACGCCCTCAAGGGAGTCACCGATGAGGTCTTCTTCCTCCCGGGCGTCGATCGCGGCCGCGTGCAGTCCCTGTTTACCCCCAACGTGCGCTACACCGAGGTGGTCGAGGACGGTATCGCCGCGGGCAACGTGATCCCCGACGACTTCGCCCCCACCCCCGAAGGGCTCCTGGTGGTGCGGAACAACATCCTCAAGGCCGGCATCGTCGGGCGGCTGGTGGCGAATGACTTCTCCGCTGCCATCGTCAGCGCGGAGCTGATGGAGTTCGACCCGACCAGCGGCGAGCGGCTCGACTTCATCGCCGTGGCAAACCGGATTGAGGAGCGCGTCCGGGAGAAGTTCGACGCGGACTACGTCCCGGGCTCGACGGTGGACGTGCACGTGCTCGGCTTCGCCAAAGTGGTGGGCGACATCGCGGCCGGGACGACGCGGGTGGTCATCTTCTTCGTGGTCGCGTTTCTGATCACCGCCATTCTGGTCTACATCTACTCGCAGTCGCGCTGGCTGTCTGTGGTGGTGCTCGGCTGCGCGCTCATGGCCGTGGTCTGGCAGCTCGGTACCATCACCTTGCTCGGGTTCGGCATGGACCCGATGTCGATCCTCGTGCCGTTCCTGGTGTTCGCCATCGCGGTCAGTCACGGCGTGCAGATGGTCAGTTCGGTTCGTTCGGACGTGTTCCAGGGCGCGTCCAGCCTGGAAGCCGCCCGCGCCAGCTTCAGGCGTCTGCTGGTGCCCGGCGGCATTGCGCTTGCCACCGACACCATCGGCTTCTTCACGATCCTGTTCATTCAGATCCGGGTGATTCAGGAGATTGCGATCGCGGCCAGCATCGGCGTGGCTTCGATCATCCTCACGAATCTGGTGCTGCTTCCGGTCCTGCTGTCCTATGTCAGGTTCGACCATGGCTACCGGGAGAAGCTGCTCAAGCGGGCGGACCACATGAGACGCGGCTGGAGCTGGCTCGCCGGCGCCACCGAGCGTAAGCCCGCGATGGCGATCGTCGCCACGACCGCGGTGCTGGCCCTCCTTGCCGCGTACAAGGGCCTTGAAGTGCGGGTGGGGGACCTCCACCAGGGTGTGCCCGAGCTGCGGGCCGAATCGCGCTACAACACGGACAGCGCTATTGTCACTTCAAAGTTCTCGATCGGCGTGGACATCGTGAACATCATCGCGGAGACCAAGCCGGAAGGCTGCGTGGACTACGAGGTGATGCGCACGATCGACGACTTCTCGTGGCACATGGCCAACCTGCCGGGCGTGCAGTCGACCGTGGACCTCGCGAGCGTCGCCAAGGCCCTTAACGCCTCTTGGAACGAAGGCAACCCGAAGTGGCGCGTGCTGGCGCGCAACCGCTCGGTGCTGACGCAGTCCGTCACCTACGTGCCGACCTCCTCCGGACTGCTCAACTCCGACTGCAGCGTGATTCCGGTGATGCTGTTCACCCGCGACCACAAGGCGGAGACGATCGAACACATCGTGGCCGAGGTCAAGCAGTTTGAGAAGAACCACAAGAACCCCGACGTCAAATTCAAACTGGCCACCGGCAACGTCGGCGTGATGGCGGCGACCAACGAGGCGGTGGCTGAGGCTCAGTGGCCCATCATGGGCTGCGTGTTCGGCGCGGTGATCCTGCTGTGCCTGATCTCGTATCGGTCGGTGCGCGGCACGCTCTGCATCCTGGTGCCCCTCGGAGTGGTGTCGCTGTTCTCGTATGGCCTCATGGCCCTCCTGGAGATCGGCCTGAAGGTGAGCACGCTGCCGGTGGCGGCGCTCGGCGTCGGCGTGGGTGTGGACTACGGCATCTACCTCTACAGCCGCCTGCGCACCTTCTACCGCGAGGGCCGCTCGCTGCGCGCCGCCTATCAGGAGACGCTCGAGACTACGGGCAGCGGCGTGCTCTTCACGGGTATCACGCTGGCGCTCGGCGTGGCCACGTGGATCTTCTCGCCGCTCAAATTCCAGGCCGATATGGGGCTCTTGCTGGCGTTCCTCTTCCTGATGAACATGATCGGCGCCCTGGTGCTGTTGCCGGCGCTGGCCCATTTTCTGCTGGAAGGCAAGCGCGAACTCGCCTGAAACACCGCCGCTGACGGCGGGTCGTCAAACGCACCCCGCCGTCATTGCGAGTCGGTCCACGGACTTCGTGCCCCGAGGGCAGGGCGACGCCTGGCCTCGGGCCACGACGCGATCCTCGGAGGCTTGGTCGCAGGGGCCCGCGTGGCCGGCAGCGAGAGCGCGCCTATTCGCGCCCTCCCGGGTGACGCTACGGCCAAGGCACCTGGGCGTTCCCCTCGTCTCCGTGTGCCGCATTGCGTCTCTTATGAACGGGCGGAGCTGCCGCTCCGCGAAGACCGAAAGGAGCCTCGCGGCCCACTGCGCTCGGGGAACGGTGCTTTGGCCTTCGCACTCAGGCATCCGCGACCCTCCCCAGTTCGGATGCTGCCACGCTCCATCCTCAGGCCCTGCCCACTGCCAAGCCAATCTTGCACCCACGTCTCGTCAAGTCCGCCGGCACTACCAAGGCAATTGGACACCCACGTCACCCCGGCGGAAGCCGGGGCCTAGCGCGAACTCCCGTTACCGATCGCGACGACGCGAAACACCGCAACCCCTACCTTGCGCGAAACGCCGCAACCCCTACTTCGCCCGAAACACCACCACGCCATCCACGATCGTCACCACCGGCCATCCGGTCAGCGTTCGCGACACGAACGGCGAATTCCGGCTCTTGCCGCGGAACGATTCCGGCTTCACCGTTCGCACCTCTGCGGGATCGAAGATCGTGATGTCCGCGGGCTGACCCTTCTCGAGGGTCCCGCCGGGTAGACCAAGAGCGCGCGCCGGACCGAGAGTGAGCAACTGCACCAGCCGCGTGAGGTCGAGCAGGCCCGTCTTCACCAGACCATCGTGGCACAACGCGAACGCGGTCTCGAGACCGACGATGCCGAACGCCGCGCAGTCGAACTCGCAGATCTTCTCTTCGGTGGTGTGGGGCGCGTGGTCGGTGGCGATGGCGTCGATGGTGCCGTCGAGCAGTCCCGCGATGACGGCCTTGCGGTCCTCCTCGGAACGAAGCGGCGGATTCATCTTCGTGACCGGGTCGTAGTCGTGCTCGCGCACCGCCTCGTCGGTGAGGATGAGGTGATGGGGCGTCGCTTCCGAGGTGACGCGCACGCCGCGCGCCTTGCCGCGCCGCACCGCGTCCACCGCGCCCGCGGTGCTGATGTGGGCGATGTGGACGTGCGAGCCGG
>JANNJB010000045.1:0-2889 GCA_031405615.1 Vicinamibacteria bacterium
CTCACCATTTGAGGACGATGAGGAGCAGGATCGCGCGACCCTATTCAAACCGTACAAGGTCGCGCAGGCGGGGGGCGGTGCGCCGGCCGTCGATCAGGGAGGTCCGGGTGCCGAGCGCCACGCCGTAGTAGCCGATGTTCGGATACTCGACGATGAGATCGGGCTCGCCCACACATTCCTGAAAAGCGCGGAAGAGTCGGCCTTCGTTCCACCAGAGATGACGAGGCCGTCCGGTGAACGCGTCGCTCGCCTCGGTGTAGGCGCTCGCGAAGTTCAGCCGCTCGTTCACGATCAGACCCCGCTCATGCGGGGGTGTGGGCTGCAGGAAGAGCGCCCACAGCGCCGCCGCCATGAGACTGGTCTGGGCGAAGGGGCGGGCTCGCGGCCCCAGTTCAGCGAGTGCCCCCACAGAAAGCGCCGCCGCCGCGGCCAGATCGGGGAGGAGCAGGCGGAAGCCCATGAAGTCGCCGCCGACCCGCGCGATCACCGCGATGTGAAGAAGCATGGCCAGGAGACAGGCCGGCCTGCGCCACCGATCCGGCCCGGTCCGGCGACGTAAGTCGTGAAACGCGAGACCGGCCACGAGGATCACGCCCGCGGCGGAGAGGGGTGCGTACGCGGCGAAGTCCGCGATGTAGGCGGCCCCCTGGCTCCAGTAGCTGCCCCCGCTCTTCGCGTAGTACGTGTTAGGAAAGATGTCCCGGTAGTACCCGAGCCGAAAGACGTGCCACAAGACGGGAGCCGAGGCGAGACTCACGATGAAGCGGGTGAGCGGCGCCCGGGCCGCTGCGAAACCACGCTCGCGCGCTTCGGCTACCGCGATCAGCAACGGGCCGAGGGCCAGGACCGCGACATCGGGGTGACAGAGATAGGCGAGGCCGAGCGCCATGCCCGCTCGAACCGGCCGGTCGAGCACCGGCGAGGTTCGATACGCGATGTAGACGAAGAGCAGGGTCATGGGCGTCTCGAGACCCGAGGTCGCGAAGTCGATGAAGCCGGAACAACTCACGAGCAGGGCGACGCCGAGCGGCCCGTGTTCGCGATCGGCCAGGACCAGCGCGCCCAGGAGAACCGCGGCGCAGAGCAGATCCATGGTGACCGCGGCGCCCGCGATGGGAGCCCCCAGCCATCCGAAGAGGCACAAAAGCACCGCCCAGAGCGGATGGGTGAAGCCTTCGACGCGTTCGATGGTGTTGAAGGTCAGGCCGTTGCCGGCGAGAAACTGAAGGATGTGACGGAACGTGATGTACGCGTCATCCGCCACCCACACGCGGGAGGCGGCGAGGTAGAGCGCGCAAAGCGCAAGAAGGCTCGACGCCGCGGTCCCCGGGGACCACTTCCACCGCGCGTTCACGGTCACGTCCGCGCCGGGGACGCGAGAAGGTCTGCGGCCTCGGCCAAGAGGGCCTCGACCGCGTCTTTCACCCGATCCATGTGGGTTCTGAAGCTCAACACGCACAGCCTTATGGTGTAGCGGCCGTCGAGTCTGGTGCTCGAGAGAAACACCCGGCCCCGGCGGTTCACCCGGTTCATCAGTTCCTCATTGAGCCGGTCCGAGTCCGCCGCGTCGGCCTTCAGCCGGAACGCGATGACGGAGAGCTGCGGTTCGTCGAGAATCTCGAAACGGGGATCGTCTTTGAGCTGGTCATACGCCCAGCGCGTCAGCATGAGTTTCTCCTCGATGGCCGCCTTGAAGGCCGCCACACCGTGGAGGACGAGGGGGAGCCAGATCCTCAAGCCGCGGAAATCCCGCGACAATTCGGGGGAGAGATCGGAGAAGTTCGGCGAGGTCTGAGCCCTGACATCGTGGAGATACTCCGCGTCCATCGAATGGGTCCGCTTGAGCGTGTCCTTGCGAAGAACGAGCAGACAGCCGGTACCGTAGGGCAGGAACATCCCCTTGTGCGGATCGAGGGTGATCGAGTCGCACTCCTCGATGTCCGGCATGAGTTCGCTCCCGCCGCTGGCCAGGCGGAAGAATCCGCCGTAGGCCGCGTCCGCGTGAAGCCACATCGAGTGACTGCGGGCGATCGAAAGCAGCCGGGGAATGTCGTCGATGGCTCCGGTGTTGGTGGTCCCGACGTTCGCGATGATCAGGAACGGTTTGAAACCTTTCGTCCGGTCCACGTCCACCGCGTGGGCCAGGGCGCGCGGGTCGATGCGTCGTCGCGCATCGACGCCGATGCGGCGGATCTGCCAGTCGCGGAAGCCGGCGATCCGCGCGGCCTTGGGCACGCAGTAGTGCGTTTCCTCGGAGATGTAGAGGGTGCCCCTCGAAAAATCGTCGGGAAGCCGTGTCTCCCGCGCGGCCACGATCGCGGAGAGGGTCGAGAGCGATCCGCCCGAGGTGAGAATTCCGCCCGCGGTTTCGGGATAGCCCATGAACCGGGCGAGCCACGCGATCGCGGTCTCCTCGATCTGCGCGAGGGCGGGCGCGGGGGTCCGCACGCCGACATAGCGGTTCGTGGAGGCGGCGATGAAGTCCGCGATGGCCGCACTCATGATCCCGCCGCCCGGAATGAAGGCGAGATACCCCGGCCCCGCGGTGTTGAACGTTTTTCGGATGGCCGGGCGGAGCCTCGCGAGGATCGCTTCGAGGGTTTGCGGAGCCACTGGCGGATCTTCCACGAAGGTGCGGGCCAGGTCCTCGGCGCCGTCCACGTCGGCTGAGGGTTGGGTCGCGAGGGAATCGATCTCCTCACGCACGAAACGAGTCATGAGATCGAGCGCTTTTTCGAGCGACTCCGAAGAGAGTTCGAGGGGGTGCATCGGGCCCTACTTTACGAGCGGACGGCTCAACCTCTATCGAAAGCGATTGATCTCCTCTGGGTTCATGGCCGGTTGCGGGCGAGTGAGCCACAGGGTTCCGCGGTTTGACTCTCAGAACTC
>JANNJB010000046.1:0-1932 GCA_031405615.1 Vicinamibacteria bacterium
GAGCGCAACCGATACACCGGCCGCGCGGTCACCGAGCAGGACTGGTATCGCATGGTCCCTCCGCCAAAGAAGCTCATGTGGTCGATGCGCAACAACACGAACTACATGCAGACCGGCGTCCTCGCCGCCTTGCAGTACGCCGCGCGCAACCGATCGGAGATGCTTCAGAACTTCTGGCGACGCGGTGTCAACGCGGTGAAGAAAGGAGAAGTCGAGAAGCCCTACGCGGTGGTCATTCCCGAGAAGCAGGACGACAAGAAGCGGCTGGCGCGTCTCGTGAACCTGCTGTGCGAACACGCGATCGAAGTGCAGCGCGCGACCGAGCCCTTCAAGGTGAAGGAGGGCGAGTATCCGGCGGGGACGTTCATCGTCCGGCTGGATCAGCCCTATCGAGGTTTCGCGCTCGATCTGCTTCTGCCGCAAAAGTATCCGATCGACAAGGCGCCCTACGACGCGTACGACGACGTCGCGTGGGCTCTGCCCGTGGCGCTCGGCATCGACAGCAAGCCGATCGAGGATCCCGCGGTTCGCAGCGTGAAGATGGCGCCGGTGACCGCACTCGTCGAATACAAGGGTCAGGTGGCCGCAGACGCCGCGGTTTATCTGCTCCGCGATTCCGGTCAGGAGGCGTTCCTCGCGGCGCGCGTGCGTCTCGCCGGGTTCACGGTCGAGGCGGCAGAGAAGGCGTTCTCGGCCGACGGTAAGGAGTATCCCGCGGGTTCGTGGATCGTCTCGGGCGCGGCCGGCCTGCGCGCGGCGATAGAGAAGGTAGCCGCGGAACTTACGCTCGATTTCGATGGGGCGGCCGCAGCGCCCGACGTCAAGCGTCACCTCGTCGATCTCCCGCGTCTCGCGGTGCTTCAGGCGTGGAACGACACCCAGTCGCCCGGCTGGGTGCGCATGATCTTCGATGGGCAGAAGATCCCGTACACCCTGATCATGGACGACGACGTGCGCAAGGGTGGTCTGCGCGACCGGTTCGATGTGATCCTCTATCCCGACACCGGCCGCGGGCTCAAGGACATCGCGACGGGCATCGATCCGAAGTTCGGTCCCCTCGCGTACACGAAGACGGCGGAGTTCACGACGCACGGAGGACCGACCTCGACCGCGGACATGACCGGCGGCTTCGGCTGGCCGGGAATCCAGAACCTCGAGGACTTCGTGAAGCGCGGCGGCGTCCTCGTGACTCTCGGCGGCGCATCCGATGTGCCGGTCGACGCCGGCATGGTGCGCGATGTCCGCCGCGCGAACGTGAAGAATCTCGCGAACCCCGGCAGCGAACTGCGCGTTCGGTTCCGACGGCCAGATCATCCCCTTGCCTATGGCTACTCCGAGACGACATCAGTCTTCCGCGCAGGCGAAACGCCGCATGATGTCCGCCCCGTCGACGTCGGCCGCGTCGTGCTGCAGTGGGGCACGAAGATCACGAAGGACGACGACGAAACGCCGGCCGCGGACGAGAGCAAGGCCGACAAACCGAAGGATCCGCCGATCGTGGTGAGCGGGGGGATCAAAGGCGGCGACGATCTCGTCGGCAAACCCGCGCTACTCGACATCGAAGTGGGGAAGGGCCGCGTCATCGCGTTCGGCTTCGATCCGATTCACCGGTACCAGACGGAGTCGGACTTCCGCCTCGTCTGGAACGCGATTCTCCATTGGAACGACATGCCGCCGACTCCGCCGACGCCCGTCGCGCCGCCCGTCCCGACGCCCGCTCGTTAAGCGAGAGCAGGGCGCGTCCTCGTACCTCGTCCATTCCGTCACTGCGAGGAGGCCATTGAGAAGGTTCCGACGAAGCAGTCCGCGGGCCGAAGAGCGCGTCCACGTCGATATTTGCGTTGCCGCGAAACGACGGATCGTTGACGTTTCTTCGTTCGCTTGGTCGTTCACGTTGCGCACCCGCAGGCCGTTTCCGTCATTGCGAGCCGG
>JANNJB010000047.1:0-3422 GCA_031405615.1 Vicinamibacteria bacterium
GGATCGCAGGATGTATTTCGAGTACAACCCGGACTTCCTTCGCCGCGGGTTGCAGGTCTCGCCGTTCAAATGGCCGCTGCGCCCCGGGCTGATCGAACACGACGACCGGAACTTCGGCCCGCTGCCGGGGCTGTTCGACGATTCGTTGCCCGATGGGTGGGGTTTGCTGCTGATGGATCGGCTCTTCCGCAAACGCGGGCTGGGGCTTTCATCGATCTCACCGCTGGAGCGCCTGGCGTACATTGGCACGCGCGCCATGGGCGCGCTCACGTATCACCCGCCGGCAATGGAAGCGCCGGTGGACCATCGCCTGCTCGACCTGCGCGCGGTCGGAAAGAACGCGCGCGAAATCCTGAGCGGTGAAGCGGCGGACGTGCTGCCGGAACTGATGCGCGCGGGCGGCGCTCCCGGCGGAGCCCGTCCCAAGGTGCTGGTCGGCATCAAAGGCAATGAGATCATCTCCGGTGAGGATGAACTTCCGCCGCACTTTGAGCCGTGGATCGTGAAGTTTCCGGCCAAGGCCGACAAACGCGACGCCGGTCCGGTGGAATACGCGTACTCACTCATGGCCCGCGCTGCCTCCATCGACATGCCCGCGACCAGGCTGTTTCAAGTCGGCAGGAACGAGGCCTACTTTGGCGTCCAAAGGTTCGACCGCGATGATCGGCAGCGACGTTTGCATGTGCATACCTTCGGCAATCTGATTCACGCCAATTTTCGGATTCCATCGACGGACTACGCCGACCTGCTGAGAGTGACCAGCACCCTGACCAGGAACCATCAGGATGTGCTGAAGGTGTTTCGACTCATGGTCTTCAACATCGTCGCGCACAACCGTGACGATCACGCCAAGAACTTCGCCTTCGTCATGAACCATGAAGGCGAGTGGTCGCTCTCTCCGGCGTACGATCTGACCTACGCCCAGGGCCCGGGCGGGGAACACACCATGACGGTTTCCGGCGAAGGGCGTGAACCAACGCGCGAGTCCGTGCTCAAGCTTGCCGAGCAGTTCGACATCAAGCTGAAGCACGCCGGTGAGATCATCGCCGAGGTGAACGCCGCCGCTGAACAGTGGCCAGGATTCGCCGACGAAGCGGGTTGCACAAAGCAGCGTGCTCGGACGATCAGGGCGATCCTTCGACCCATCTGATCAAAAGGGCGTCAGCAGGCTCCGCTAACTCCTAGCTGTGCCGGATGCTCAGGATGTCGCCATCGTGGACGATGTAGGCCTTGCCTTCGAGTCGCCAGTGGCCGGTTTCCCGGGCTTTCGCGAACGAGCCGCCCGCGGCGATGAAGTCGTCGTAGTGCACCACCTCGGCCCGGATGAACTTCTGGGCGAAGTCCGAGTGGATGACCCCGGCGGCCTCCTGCGCGGTCATGCCCGCCCGGATGGTCCAGGCGCGGCATTCATCTTCCCCGACGGTGAGGAACGACTGAAGGCCCAGCAGGGCGTAGGCCTCGCGGATCAGCGTGTCGAGCGCGGACTCGCGGATTCCGTACTCGGCCATGAACATGGAAGCGTCCTCGCCCGAGAGTTCCGACATCTCGAGGTCGATCTTGCCGAAGAATGCGACCACGCGGGTACGCGGCCCGGCCTTGACCGCGGCGACGCGTGAGACCAGGCCTTCGACCATCGACTGCTGCGACTCGTCGAACGAAAGCGCGATCAGCATCGGCTTGAGCGAGAGGAGCTGATAGGTCTTGAGGGTGTGCAGCTCATCCTTGGAGAGGTCCTCGTTTCGCAGGGGTTTCTCGGTCTGGAGGATGGCCAGGCATTTTTCCAGGACCGGAAGCTCCCTCTTCATAGCCTCGTCCTGCAGGCGGCTGAGTTGTTTGTGGATCTTCTCAATGCGGGACTCGAGCACGGCCATGTCGCCGAGGATGAACTCGGTCTCGAAGGTGGCGAGGTCGCGGAGTGGGTCGACGCTGCCGTCGGGATGCGGCACGGCATCATCGCTGAAGAGGCGGACGACCTGAATGAGCGCGTCGTTGGATTTGACGGCCAGCAGGAACGAGGTGGTGAACTGCGCGGTGCCGCTCGCTCCCTTCTGCAGACCGGCGACGTCCACGAACTCGATGGTCGCGCGCACCGTGGTCTTCGGTGAAAAAAGGGCCGCGCAGCGATCGAGGCGGTCGTCGGGCACTTTCGCCACGCCGACGTGAGCCTCTTTCCTCGCGGCGGCCGTGGGATCGAGATGGGTCCTGGTGACGGCCTGGAAGAGTGTCGACTTGCCGGAGAAGGGAAGCCCGACGATGCCGAGTTGCATGATGTAACTCCCTCCGGGCCATTGGATGGGGCGCCGGAGAAGGATTATCTCTCGATGCGGGCCCGTTTATTCACCCCGGCCGTTGCGGGGTCAGCGCGGATACGTCGGGCCGGGTTTTGGGTTCCGTGCTCTGACGAACCAGGGACTCCGAGGTCAGCTGACCTTGTTCTCGCCCTCGACGTAGCCGAAGTTCGCCAGGATCCCCCCATCGACATAGACCACCTGCCCGTTGATGTAGTCGCCCGCCTTCGAGGCCAGGAGAAGGGCGGCGCCTACCAGGTCCTCGGGCTCGCCCCAACGGCCGGCCGGCGTCCGGGTCATCACCAGATTGTTAAAGGGGTGGCCATCGACCCGGATCGGCTCGGTCTGCGAAGTTGCGATGTACCCCGGTCCGATGCCGTTCACCTGCAGGTTGTACTTGGCCCACTCGCAACACATGTTCTGGGTGAGCAGCTTCAGGCCGCCCTTGGCCGAGGCATAGGCGCTGACGTTCTGACGTCCATACACGCTCATCATCGAGCACATGTTGATGATCTTTCCCGAGCGTCGCTCGATCATCTTTCGCGCCACCCGCCTGGAGACGATGAATGGGGCCACCAGGTCGACCTCGATCACCTGCCGGTAGTCCTCGACCTTCATGTCGAGAATCGGGATGCGCTTGATGATGCCGGCGTTGTTCACCAGGATGTCGATGGGTCCGACCGCTCCTTCGATCCGGCCGATGCCGCGAAGGAGCGCGGTCGACATGGAGGAACTCCTTCAATAGATGCCCTGAGTGGCACGCCAACTCTATCCGCGCGACGTTCGCGGGCGCCGGCAAAGCCGGTAATCTCCCCCCGTGAGTGCCGCGTCCTGGTCCCTGGTGGCGTTCCTGGTCGCGGTGGCGTTGTCGTGCACTTCGAGGATCAACGTGGGCATTGTCGCCCTCGCTTTGTCCTGGGGGCTTGGCGCCTTCGCGGGTATGAAGCCCGAGGCAATCGCCGCGGGGTTTCCCGCCACCCTCCTCCTCACCCTGATCGGCGTGACTCTGCTCTTTGCCCTCGCCGATCAAAACGGGACGCTCGATGTCCTGTCGAGGAGGTTCCTCGGAGCGCTTCGCGATCCCCGCTTCGTGCCTCCGCTGATCTTTCTTCTCGGCGCGGTCTTGTCGGGAGT
>JANNJB010000048.1:0-3905 GCA_031405615.1 Vicinamibacteria bacterium
GCCCGACCGCGGCGATCACCGGCCTGTTCACGATTGGCGGCCTCTCCAACTTCCCGCAGAGCCGAGTGACCGACGCCTACCAGTTCTCCAACACGGCGACCTGGACGAAGGGCCGCCACACGCTGAAGTTCGGCGCCGACATCCGCTACAACAAGGCCTACAACCAGTCCGACTTCAACTCGAAGGGTACGTTCACCTTCAGCAGCCTCCAGGACTACATGAACAACACGGCTTTCCAGGTTCAGCAGGCGCTGCAGACGGCGAGTTGGAACGCGAAGCAGTGGCAGAACTCGTTCTACATCCAGGACAACTTCCGCGTCACCCCAGACCTCACCCTGAACTTGGGCGTGCGCTACGAGCTGTCGGACGTTCCCCTGGGTATGTTTGGCGCGACCGACCCCCAGAGCCTTGGCGCGGGCGTCCCTCCTCCGCCCAAGAAAGACACCAACAACTTCGCTCCGCGCGTGGGCTTCAACTGGTCGCCCACCACGGGCAGCGGTTTCCTCGGCGACGGCAAAACGGTGTTCCGCGGCGGCTTCGGCATGGGTTATGACGTGCTCTTCTACAACCTGCTGACCGTCAACGGCTCCAACTATCCGCGCGTCAACACCGCGAACCTCAACAACCTGGTGGATCTGTATCCCAACCTGCTCACCGGTGGCGGCTCCCCGGTGTTCCTCGCCACAAACGGCTGGACCAACTCGGACAAGGACACGGTCAATCCAGACTCCAAGTTCTGGAGCTTCTCGGTGGGCCGTGAGGTCGGCCAGTTCGTCATTGAAGCGGGCTATACCGGTTCGTCGTCGGGTCATGGTATCAACCAGATCCACTTCAACCCCGGTGTGCTAACCCCGGCCCAGGCGGCGCTCGTTGCCTCCACCCGAAACCCGAATGCGATCCCCAGCGTTCAGGCCCGCCGCGTCAACCCCGCGTGGGGCGTACGCACCCTGATTCCGGCGTACACCGGTCCGGCCGGCAACGACGTCGAGGCTACCTCGAAGTACCACGGGGGCTATCTCTCGGTGAGCAAGAGAATGGCAAACGGTCTGCAGTTCGGCGCCTCGTACACCCGCAGCCAATTCAAGAGCAACAACGACGCGTCGCTCGGCGAGAATGGAACCGACGGTTCCAGCCAGCGTCCGCAGAGCATGTTCGACTACGAAGCTGAGTGGTCCTTGTCGCAGTTCGACGTGCCCAACCGGTTCGTGGTGAACTACCTGTACGAGATCCCCGGCCCGAAGTCCGGCATCCTCAAGCAGGTCTTCGGCGGATGGCAGCTCTCCGGCATTTCCGCCTTCCAGTCCGGCCGTCCCTTCACAATCGGCACCGGTGTCGACTCGAACGGCGATGGCACGACCGGTTCCGATCGTCCGAACCAGAATGGTTCGTGCGGCGTGACCTGGGACGACGATCACCGGAACTTCACCAACAACGGCTGCTACACGGCCCCCCTGGGAACCAACAACCTGCCGCTGATCAACGGGCTGGGAGATGGCACTGCTGGGCGTAACACCGAGCGCGGCGCCGCCTTCTGGAACACCGACCTCAGCATCATGAAGCGGTTCTTCCTGTTCGGCGATCGTCAGCTGGTGGTTCGCGCCGATGCGTTCAACGCGTTCAACCAGGACTCGTACGGGATCCCCGTGACAAACATGTCGAGCGCCAGCTTCGGCACAAACGCTGGCGGGCCGTCCCCGAATGGGTGGGGCCGCCGCATCGTGACCCTGAGCGCGAAGTTCGTCTGGTAGTAGTCCGTCCCTGAACTGGGGGGCCGCAACGTGCTCAGCCCCCCAGACCCCCGCGCTTCGGCCGAAGTGAATTCGGCCTACGCTAGCCCGAGCGCGGATGGGTTTCGTTGAAGCGCTCCCGCTCAGGCGGGGGCGCCTTTTTTTGTTGCGTCGTAAACGCCCAACGAAAGGGCGGCCACAAGGGCCGCCCCTACGCCGTGGCGGATGCCTGTCCGTCTGACGTAGGGGCACCCCTTGTGGGTGCCCTTTCCCACCCGGATAGAATTGGACAATGCGGACGTTCGTGACCGTCGTGACAACCGCGGCCCTGCTGATCTCTCTCACGGCCTCGCGGGCCACGCCCCAAAAACCACTCCAGTTCGGGACATCGGCCGACCTCGTCCTGATCGACCTGATCGCCACCGACGGCGACGGACGACGGATCACCGACCTGCGCGCGGATGAAATCGAGATCTACGAGGACGGCAAGCGTCAGGCCGTCGAGATGCTGCGCTTCGTGGGTGATGCCGCGCTCGATTCGTCGTCTCCTGCTCCAGCTGGGCCGGTGGTTGCCGCCGGCGAGACCACACCCGCGGCTTCCTCCCCCGCCGCCCCAGCTTCTCCGACCTCCTCATCAAGACTCGTCATCGTCATCGATCAGGGCGCCATGCCCTCGGAGTTGTTCGTACCCGTTCGCAGCGCAATCCTGAAGA
Source organism: Vicinamibacteria bacterium (assembly GCA_031405615.1). Classification (GTDB taxonomy): domain Bacteria; phylum Acidobacteriota; class Vicinamibacteria; order Fen-336; family JAGNNV01; genus JAGNNV01. The sequence continues at coordinate 2,441 of JANNJB010000048.1, forward strand.
TGGTGCGCGAAAGCCTCGATCCCGAAACCCAGCTGATGCTCGTGACCCTCGACCGCGGCCTTCAGGTGCGCATGCCTTTCACAAACGACATGGGGCGCTTCATCGCCGCGCTGGAGTCGCTCAAGCCCACCGGCGCCAGCACCGACATCGCGATGTCCGACCTGATGGAACAGGTCGAGCGCATGTGCGACGGCACGACCCCGAACGCCGACAAGAACGCGATCGGCGTGGCCCGGGCGTTTGTTGAAGACGTACGCCAGGGCGTCACCAACGCGACCGAGGGCATCGGCGCGTTGTCCCGATACCTGGCTCCGATCCCCGGGCGCAAGCACATTGTTTTCTACTCCGGCGGCTACCCGATGCAGCCCGAGTCGATCGCGGCTTCGGTGATCGAGTCTCTCTGTTACGGCGGGGCCGCGCAGGGCTCCGGGCGGTCGAACATGCAGGCCGGTCCCAACGAGGCGCACACCGCACTTCGCGCCGGATCGCCGGTGGACACAAACGGGATGCTTCGAGCCATGGTCGACGAGGCCAATCGGTCTCAGGTTTCTGTCTACACCGTGGACGCGCGCGGCCTGATGAGCGACGCGATCCCCGGCAGCCAGAGAGTGCCGACCCGCCTAATCCGTCTCGGCAACGCACAGGCGATCCAGCAGCGCGCGGTGCGCGAACCGCAGGAGATCCTCTACTCGATCGCGGACCGCACCGGGGGCGCCGCTTCGATCAACACCAACGACATGGCCCGCGGCATGCAGGCCGCGGCTCGGGACGGAAAGGCCTACTACCTTCTCGGCTACGCCCCTCCGAGCGGCCGCAAGGAAGGCCGTTTCTACCCGATCGAAGTGAAGGTCACCCGCCCCGGCCTCAAGGTCCGATACCGCCGAGGTTATGAGTGGTTGAGCGATCAGAAACGCGCCGACCGCGCTTTGAGCGCCGCCATAAGGTTCCCGGAGCTGTATGCGCAGGAAGGCCTGGCCCTCGATCCCTGGGTCGAGTCGGGCAAGCTGAATGTCGCGGTGATGTTGCCCACGCGCATTCTGGAGTTCCGCATGGAGAACGGCCAGCACGTGAACGACATCTCGGTTCAGGCCGTGCTGCGCGAAGACAAAGGAAAGATGGTGGGCAACCGCTACCTCTTCTCGAAATCGGTCGCCATGAAGTTGCCGCCCGACCGATACACGGGTTTGCGCGAGCGGGAGAACGTGGAGATCGCGAACGTCGCTGACGCCCCGAAGAAAGGCCGTTACCATCTCACCGTCGTGGCCCGCCACAGTGGCGGGAGGCTGGCCTCGGCGAGTACCAACGTCGACGTGCCTTAGGCGTAGGCGCACCCCCACCACCGTCATCGCGAGCGAGCCTTCCGCCCCACCACCGTCATCGCGAGCGAGCCTTCCGCCCCACCACCGTCATCGCGAGCGAGCCTTCCGCCCCACCACCGTCATCGCGAGCGAGCCGGCGTTTCGGC
>JANNJB010000049.1:0-5338 GCA_031405615.1 Vicinamibacteria bacterium
CTTCTTCTTCCGCCAGCCAAGGGCGGGGTCGTACTCCTTGTAAAGCGCGTCCTCGCGCCCCTCCTTGCCGCCCTGCTGCTGCGAACGCAGGATGCGGGCGGTGATCTCGAGCAGGCTCACCACGACCAGAAACGAAAGGCCCATGAGGACGAGTCGGAACATCCACTCGCGCGAACGGGAGGCCTGGGCGGGCATAGACGCCCGAGCTTAGAGCGAAGATCTGCTTCGGGTCAGTCGGACGAAGTTCTGAAGCAGCCGCGAACCTTCCGGCGTGAGAACCGACTCGGGGTGGAACTGGACCCCGTGCAGGGGGCGATTCTCATGCGAGAGCCCCATGACCGTGCCCTCGTGTGTCCATGCCGTCACTCGCAATTCGGACGGCAGCGTCTCCCGCTCGGCTACAAGCGAGTGATAACGACCCGCTTCAAACCGGGGAGACAATCCCTCGAAGAGGCCACGACCGTCGTGTTCCACAAAAGACGCCTTGCCATGGCGCGGCTCCCCCGCCCGCACCACGCGGCCGCCGAAAGCCGTGGTGATCGCCTGATGCCCGAGACAGACGCCAAGGGTCGGAATCGTCGTGGAGAGTTCGCGGATCGCGTCGATGGTAATCCCCGCGTTCTCAGGCCGTCCGGGTCCGGGAGAGAGCACCAGGCCAGCGGGCCGAAGCATTCTCAAGCCGTGCACGTCGATCGCATCATTGCGGAAGACCTTGATCTCCTCCCCGAGCGAACCGAGAGCCTGGACGATGTTGAAGACAAAGGAGTCATAGTTATCAATAACTGCTATCACGATGCTGACTCCAACCTCGAAGGGCCGCATTGTTCAAGCGCACGCACAAGCGCCGAGGCCTTGTGGCGCGTCTCTTCGTACTCGCGGGCCGGATCGGAATCGGCGACCACCCCGGCGCCGGCCTGCAGAAGCGCGCGGCCGCGATGAACCACGATCGTGCGGATGGCGAGGCACAAGTCCAGTCGGCCGGCGGGATCGATGTATCCGATAGCCCCTCCGTAAAGACCCCGGCGCACCGGCTCGAGCGCGTCGATGATCTCCATGGCGCGGATCTTGGGCGCGCCGGTGACCGTGCCCGCGGGGAACGTCGCGCGAAGGAGATCGAGGGCGTCGTATTTGGCCCGCAGGAGACCCTCGACCTCCGACACGATGTGCATGACCAGCGCGTGGCGTTCGATCTCGAACTGCCGGGTCACCTTCACCGACCCGTATTCGCACACGCGCCCGAGATCGTTCCTCGCGAGGTCCACGAGCATCACGTGCTCCGCGAGTTCCTTGGCGTCCTCGAGCAGTTCGCGCGCATGGGTGTCGTCCTCCTCCTGTGATGAGCCGCGAGGCCGCGTGCCCGCAAGGGGCCGGGTCGTCGCGCGCCGGCCCTCGAGACTGACCAGAATCTCGGGCGACGAACCGAGCACCGCATGCTCGGGGCCGAGCTTGAGGAAGTACATGTAGGGCGCAGGATTGGTCTCACGCAGGACGCGGTACAGGTCCAGGGGATCCCGGTCGAAGTCCGCCTCGAACCTCTGAGACAGCACGGCTTGAAAAATGTCGCCCGCGCGGATGTGTTCGAGCATGGTTTCGACGCCGGCCATGAACGCGGCGGGGGACGTGCGCGAGTGGAGCGGGATACTCCCGCTCGCTCCCACGCAAGCCGAGGGCGATGGCACGACATCGAGTCCGCGAAGCTGCGCTCGTATGGCGTTGGCGCGTGAGTGTCCGCCCTCGCCATGCACCACGATGTCGGTGAGACCCAGCGCGTGGTCAACGACGACGATCTCGGACGGAACCAGGAAGACGCTGTCGGGTACGCCCACAGGATCCGGGGGAGACGCGGGCAGACGCTCGAACCGGCGAACCACATCGTAGCCGATGTATCCGACGATCCCGGACGAAAAGGGAGGAATGTCGGGAAGCGTTTCGGTCTGCGCCAGGACCGCGCGGAGCGACTCCAGGAACTCCCGCCCGTCTAGAAGGGTTTCGCCCGTCGCGGTGTGTTCGATCGTGATCTCGGTCGAAGAGCTGCGATGGATCAGACCGGGCCGCCCGCCGAAGAACGAGAAGCGATTGCGGCCCGCCTCCCCCAGCGATTCGCACAGGAAGGCGTACGGCTCGCCCGCGTAGAGGCGATGGAAAGCCTCGAGCGCGTTCGACGCGGTTTCGAGGCGCAGGTGCGCGGCGTTCATGCGACGAGCGCCGGCTCGGGCTCGGCTTCGGGCACGTACCGTTCAAGACCCCTCATCATGTCCCCGAAAAGCTGCAGGTTCAGGGACTGACGCCCGTCCGAAAGAGCCTTGTCGGGATACGGATGGACCTCGACGATCACGCCGTCAGCGCCCGCGGCGAACGCGGCCCGGGCGAGGGGCACCACCATCTCGCGTTTTCCCGACGCATGCGAAGGGTCGACCAGAACCGGCAGGTGAGTGAGACTCTTGAGTTCCGGCACGATGTTGATATCGAGGGTGTACCGCGAGTGATCGGAGAACGTGCGGATGCCCCGCTCGCACAGGATCACGTTCTGATTCCCCTCCGCGAGCAGGTACTCGGCGGCGAGAAGGAACTCCTCGAGGGTCGCGGATTGACCTCGCTTCAGCAGAACCGGTTTGCGACTCTTCCCCGCCCGCCGCAAAAGCGGGTAGTTCTGCATGTTCCGGGCGCCGATCTGAAGAATGTCGGTCACCGCCTCCACCGCTTCGAAGACTTCGACGCCGATCACCTCGGTGACGAGAGGCAGACCCGTGATGTCGCGCGCCTCTGCCAGGATTTCGAGACCCTTCTCGCCCAGACCCTGAAAGGCGTAGGGAGAGGTACGCGGTTTGAAGGCGCCGCCACGCAACAGATGCGCACCCAAGGCTTTCACACGCCTTGCCGTCTCGATCGTCTGCTCACGGGTCTCCACCGAACAGGGGCCGGCGATCACCACGGGACGCTGCTCACCGATCCGGATGCCGCCCACCACCACCACGGTGTCGTCGGGCTTCATCTCGCGGCTCGTGAGTTTGTAGGGCTTGGTGACGCGGATGACATCGACCACGCCCGGCAGGCCGCGGATCGGCGTCTCGTCGACCGGGCCCGTGTTCCCGGTGACCCCGATGGCCACGCGGGTGGCGCCGGGAATCGGGTGCGGCACGAGGCCGAGTTCAACGACGGCGGCGCAGACGCGGGCGACCGCGTCGTCGGTGGTGGCGGGTTTCATCAAGATCAACATCAGTGTCTCCGGGTGGCTTGTTTGAAGGAACGAATGAGTGCGGCGAAGTCTTCGCCCTGGCGAATGGCGTCCACGAGGCGGCTGCCCACAATGGCGCCGTCGGCGTGCTCGTGGATGGCCTCGACGTGGGAGGGATGAGAGAGGCCGAAGCCCGCGACCACGGGCAGCGTGGTGTGCGCCCGGATCCGGCCGAGGAACTCCGGAAGTGCTGGGTCGGCGTCGCGACGCGCGCCGGTCGTGCCCACCACCGAAACCGCGTAGACGAAACCGCGAGACCGGGAGCCGATAAGGCGCAGCCTCTCGTCGGAGCTGGTCGGTGCGACAAGGAGCACGAGATCGATCCCGGCTTGAGCCGCCGCTTCGGACATCGACAAGGCCTCGTCTTCCGCCAGATCCGGGATGACCGCGGCGGAGAAACCTGCCTTCGCCAGGGTCTTGAAGGCAGTCGACCCCATCGCCAGAAGCGGATTGACGTACGTCATCAGGATGAGCGGGCAGGCGCGGCTTGCCGCCCCGAGGGCTTCGAGAAACGCGCGTGTCTTGAAACCGCCTTCGAGTGCCTGATGCGACGCGAACTGGATCGTCGGCCCATCGGCGGTGGGATCGGAAAAGGGAAGGCCGATCTCGATCGCGTCCGCACCCGCATCGGCGGCCTCCGCGATGAAATCGAGCGAGGCCCCGAGCGAGGGATAGCCCGCGGTGACGTAAGGAATGAGCGCGATCTCGCGCCGCGCCCGGGTGGCCTCGAACATTCGCGAGAGGGTCACTTCACCACCTCCGTCTCGCGCGACATCGCCAGAACATGATCCAGATCCTTGTCACCGCGACCGGAAAGATTCACGACGATCACCTGATCGGCCGCGAGCGATCCGGCGACCTTCAATGCCGCGGCCACCGCGTGGGCCGACTCGAGGGCGGGCACGATCCCTTCGAGCCGGGCGAGCAACCGAAACGCGGCGAGGGCTTCGGCGTCAGTGACACTCTCATAGCGGACACGGCCGGTGTCACGCAGATGAGCGTGCTCAGGCCCGACACCTGGATAGTCGAGTCCCGCGGAGATGCTGTGCGCCTCCTGAATCTGGCCGTCCTCGTCCTGGAGCAGGATCGTGCGCGCTCCATGCAGAACTCCGGGGCGGCCCTTGCTCAGGGTGGCGGCGTGCCTTGCGGTGTCGAGGCCCTCACCGGAAGCCTCCACACCGACAAGAGCGATGGGATCGCCAAGCAGGGGATGGAACATGCCGATCGCGTTCGATCCGCCGCCCACGCACGCCACCACCACGTCCGGCAGTCGGCCCAGACGCTCGAGACATTGGGCGCGGGTTTCGCGGCCGATCACCGATTGGAAGTCCCGCACCATCCGGGGAAAGGGGTCCGGGCCCACCACGGAACCGACGAGGTAGTGGGTGTCACGCACGTCGGCGACCCATTGCCGCATGGCCGCATTGATGGCGTCCTTGAGCGTCCGGCTTCCGGAGTCGACGGGGATGACCACAGCACCCAGCAGTTCCATACGCTGGACGTTGGGCCGCTGTCGCGCGACATCGACCTCGCCCATGAAGACACGGCAGGGAAGGTCGAGCAGCGCGCACGCGGTGGCCGCGGCGACACCGTGCTGCCCGGCCCCCGTCTCCGCGATGATGCGCGCCTTCCCGAGCCGCTTCGCGAGAAGCGCCTGGCCGATCGCGTTGTTGATCTTGTGCGCGCCCGTGTGGTTCAGATCTTCCCGCTTGAGGAAGATCCGCGCGCCGCCCGCATGGACGGTCAGACGCTCCGCGAAGTAGAGCGGCGTCGCGCGCCCGACGTAGTTGGTCAGCAGGTCGTCGAGGCGCGCTTGAAAGCGCGGATCGAGGCGCGTCGCATCGTAGCCGTTCGCCAGCTCATCGAGTGCCGCCGAAAGTGTCTCGGGGACGAAACGGCCCCCGTACGCGCCGAAGTAACCGGACCGTTCAGTCGCGAGCATCGGCTCTCCTCACCGCTTCAAAAAAGAGGGCGAGCCTGTTCTCGTCCTTTTGGCCCGGAACACTCTCCACGCCGGACGTCACATCGACGCCCATCGGGCGAGCCTTCGCGATCGCCTCCTCCACGTTTGTGGGCGTCAGTCCGCCGGCCAGTACAAATGGC
>JANNJB010000050.1:0-1789 GCA_031405615.1 Vicinamibacteria bacterium
GCCCGCCTCGGTTCGGAACTCGGTTCCCTCTTCGGCTTCTTCCATGTACATCAGGACCACGAGCCGGAGATAGTAGAAGGCGGAAACCACGCTCATGAGGACGCCGACCGCGGCGAGGCCCGAGTAGTCCGCGGCCACCGCGGCCTTGAAGAGGTGGAACTTGCCCACGAAACCAACCGACACCGGGATACCGGTGAGCGAGATCAGGAGCAGGGTGAGCATGGCCGCGAGAATCGGGTTCCGGCTGGCCAGTCCGCGGAGGTCGGTGGTCAGGGTCGGCTCTTCACCGTTGCGCCGGATGGCGATCAGGATGCCGAAGGCGCCGAGGTTCGTGATGGCGTAAGTCGCTACGTAGAAGAGAAGCGCCTCGAGGGCCTGCGCGCGGCCCTCCAGGCTGGGCGTGTCCATGCCAACGATGCCCGCGATCATGTAACCCGCGTGCGCGACCGAGGAGTAGGCGAGAAGCCGCTTCAAGTCCGTCTGAGCCAGGGCCCCGAGGTTCCCCACCACCATCGTGAAGGCGGCGACCAGAGCCACCGCGGGAGCCCATGAACCACTGAGATCGCCGATCGCCACCGCTACCACGCGCCCGAGCGCGCCGAAGGCCGCGATCTTCACCCCGGCAGCCATGAAGGCGGTGACGGAAGTGATCGCGCCCTGGTAGACGTCGGGCGCCCACATGTGGAAAGGCGCCGCGCCCACTTTGAAGAGGAAACCCACGAAGAAGAAGGCCGCGCCCATCAGCGCGAGCAGGCTGCCCTCGGAGATCCCGCGCGCCATCACGCTCAACGTGGTGCTGCCCGAGGCTCCGTAGAGAAGGGCGATGCCGAAGAGCAGGAACGCGGACGAGAACGAACCGGTGATGAAGTACTTGATGCCCGCTTCCTGACGCTCGGGGCCGGTGCGCGGCATCGCGCACATCGCGTAGAGCGCCACGGACATGATCTCGAGGGCGACGAAAAGGGAGATCGCCTCAGCGGCGGTGGCGAGGCCGAGCATTCCCACCACGGAGAAAAGCATGAGGGTGAAGAACTCATGCGGTTTCACTTCGTCGTCGTCGAGACGCGCGGCGGCGAGCCAGACCGCCATCAGCGCGACCACAAGGATCGAGACCTGGACAAACGCGCTGTAGACCCCGGCCATGATGGCGCCACCAAGGTCGCCGTCGCTCGGAGCGAACGTGATGGTGAGCAGGGCGGCGACGAGGCCAAGGGAACTGAGGTTCCGGCAGGCCGCGAGGCCCGCTCCCGCGAAAGCCCCGGCGAGGAGCACAAGGATGCCGGTCAGGGAGATGAGGATCGAGGGCAGAACCGGCTGGAGATCGATGTCCATCATCGGCCTCCCTCCGCCGCGGGGGGCGCCGCCACACGCGGAAGCGGATTGGAACGCATCTGGTAGGTGGTGACCTGGCTCCGGGCGTCCCGGATGATCTTGAGGACCGGCTTCTCGATGCTCGGGGTGAACCACGAACTGAAGACGCCCATGAACAAGGAGAGGAAGACCAGCGGCAGCAGGGTCGCCCACTCACGGGCGTTGAGATCCGGAAGGCTCGCGTTCTTGGGGTTCGTGACTTCGCCGTACATCACCCGCTGAACCATCCAGAGGATGTAGGCGGCCGAGAGGATGACGCCGAGAGTGGAGAGAATAACGAGGCCCGGCGAGAAGGTGAACGCACCGATCAGAATCAGGACCGATGCCTATACCTGCTATGCGAAGGCGTTGGAATGCGACCGGCTGACTGGGGATCAACGGGCGTTGGCCGCAACGCTGGGAAATCTCGGCAACATTT
>JANNJB010000051.1:0-1603 GCA_031405615.1 Vicinamibacteria bacterium
CAGCTGGTCCGGAACTAGACGAACACTCGCGAGGCGGGTACTGGAGCATCTCCAAGCCCGCGCACCCGCGCTTGCGATCTCGATGGGGTTGCCGTCGTGATCGTTGACCTTGAGCTTGTTGCTTTCGAAGTTGCGGATGCGGAGCATCACCGAACGCTTCGTGTAGAACGGGTTCGTCCAGCGGAGGCCGTCTTCCTTCACCGTGCCCACGTAGTCGCCGAAGAGTTGAAGAACGCGCGCTTCGTTCGGGTTTACGACGAACAGTCCGCCGAGGAAAAAGAAGCTCAAGAAGGCGCCGAGGATGAAGAGCAGCCCCGTGGGGTGGTTTTGCGCCTGGAAGGCGATGATCGCCCAGCGGAGAAATGCACCGCCTGTGATCAGCAGGATCGGGAGCATCAGCAGCCCCGGCAATGTCGAAATGGTCTTTTCGGTATTGACAGCTTGTTTCATAGTGATCTCCAAGTGATATCACTAAGCTATCTCACGACGACTCAGTCTGTCAAGCCCTCTTCACTCCGGAGAACAGGCCTTCAGACGTCCACTGCCGAAACCAGCGTGCGAAATCGTCGGGAGACGCTCTGTGGGCGCCGCGGCGCGCGAGCGATCGCTGGACAACCTGGCCGAGGCTGCGACTCTCGACGATGTCCTTCAGTACCTGGAAGGCAGCCGCGGAAAGAGGAAGGCGATAGATCGCGTATTTCCTTCGAAAGACAATGACATACGAAGGCTCCTTGCGGGGCTTGGGATGATTGTGGTCCTCCTCGCGTACGGTGTCGAGGTAGGCGCCCGCGTTCCAACCGAGCTTCACCAGCCGCAAAGACGGGACAGTGATCAGTCGAGTCTTCGCCAGCTTCGATTGCGGAATCGCTTCGAAAGCGGACACGTCCAATTGCGGCGCCTCCCGTTCGTCGAAGGCTTCCGTCAGGGCGAGTTCCAGTCGCGCCAGATCGACCAGAAAGGGCCGCGGAGAAAACCGTCGCTGCTTCGCCAGGAAGGCGGGAACCCGGTCGCCGAGGCGGTTGAGGGTGTAGCCCTTCGAAGGGTGCGCGGCCGTGTACGCGACCACGAATTCGCGGAAGCGCCCGCCGAGGAAGTGTTCAAGGCCGGGATAGTCCGCCGCCAGAGCGTCGTACATCCGCAGCGGGTACATCTCCTGATAGACCGCGATCCTCTCGGCCGGCGAAAGCGTTGGGGATGGAAGAAGGACGCTGTGGACTTCCTTAGCGGGCAGGTGCTTGCGGGCGGCGGGGGAGCGCAGCGCCTCGGCCGTGGTGCCGGGGTGAACCACCACGGCCTGCATCCATTTCTGGAGATGGCCGAGCTTCATGCCGCGACGGCGCGCCGGAACTTGTCGGCTTTCCTGGCCTCTTTGAGCACCACATCGAAAGCGGGCACGTCCTCGTCCCACTCGTACAGCGTCGCCACTCGCCCGGTGCGCTGGACCGCGTGGGCGTACAGCTTCCACACCGCGTCGATCGCGTGGTCGGAGTGGGTGTCGATGATATGCGTGCCTTTGTTCGTGTGGCCGGCGAGGTGGTACTGGACCACGCGGTCGGCCGGGAGGGCGTCGATGTACGCGATCGGATCGAATCGGTGGTTGAAC
>JANNJB010000052.1:0-3537 GCA_031405615.1 Vicinamibacteria bacterium
GCCACGGCCTTGCGTTCACTGACGCAGGGGCGGGCCACGTTCAGCATGCGTGTAGACAAGTACGCCGAAGCACCCAAGGCCGTCACCGAGGCCGTCGTGGCACGCGCGGAAGCCCGGCGGCGGACGGGTGGGCACGGCCCTCGACCTCGACGGTCACTTCGGCCTTCATCCCGCACTCGACGATCTTCTCCCCCTCTACAAGGAAGGGCAGCTCGGGATCGTCCATGCGATCGGGTCGCCCGACCTCACGCGCTCTCACTTCGATGCGCAGGACTTCATGGAGAGCGGCACGCCGGGAATCAAGTCAACGCCGGACGGCTGGATGAACCGGTGTTCCGGGTCTCTTGGGAAGACCGAGTCAAAGTTCCGGGCCGTGGCCTTGACTCAATCGCTTCCCCGGATCCTGCGCGGCAGTTCGAAGGCGGTAGCACTCGCGCGTCTCGATGACTTCGAGGTCAAGGAAGACATCGAGATGAGCGAGGGCCGCCCCATGGGCGCTGGCCGGCGCGGCCGAAGGCGGCCGGATCGGCCCGGGGCTTCCGCGATGGCGGAGGGAGATCCAAAGGCCGCGGGCACGCCCGGTGAATCCTCGACCTCATTCGAAAAACTCTACGCCGATGCCGCCAGCGACATGCTGGGCAACGCGGGCCGGGAAACCTTCGAGGCGATCGAAGCGCTCAAGGTCGCGGATCCCGCGAGGTACCAGCCGCGCGCCGGGGCTTCTTATCCACGGGGACGCCTCGGCGACAGCATGAAGCAGATGGCCCAGCTCATCAAGGCCGACCTCGGCGTCGAACTGGCTTTCGTGGACGTGGGAGGCTGGGATCATCACACTGCCGAAGGAGCCGCTACCGGCCAACTCGCGAATCTGCTCCGTCAGCTCGGCTCTTCGATGGCCGCATTCCACCGCGACCTCGGCGACTTGATGAACGATGTCGTGGTCATGACCATGACCGAGTTCGGCCGTACGGTGCGCGAGAACGGAAACCGCGGCACCGATCACGGCCACGGCGGCGTCTCGTTCGTCCTGGGAGGACCCGTAAAAGGCGGTCGCGTCATCGGCCGTTTCCCGAAACTCTCCGAAGAGAATCTCTTCGAAGGCCGCGACCTCCCGGTCACCACGGACTTCCGCGACCTCACCGGAGAGATCCTCGCCCGCCACGTGGGCCTGACCGACCTCAAGGCGGTCTTCCCGGGCTACGAGATCAAGCCGTCGGCGTTTCCAGGCGTCCTTACGGCCTGAGCCGTGGCCTTGGCCACGCGAGCGAGGTGATCTGCCGGACGATCGGAGCCTGAGCGATGGCGGCGAGATCAACCGCAGCAAGAGCGGGACGAACATGCGCTGTGTGCCAGCATGGAGCGGATGCGCGCGATGCTTCGTACCCACCTGGGCAGAGCCAGGTACCTCATGTACGCGTTCCTCCTCGTCAGCGCGATCGTGCTCGTGTGGTTCGCCAAGCAGAGCTATTCCGTCTATCGCCTCACTCGTGGCGTCGGCGACACGTGGTTCCATACCGCTGACGGACGACGATGGTTTCGCCTGGATGAGCAGCGTCGCGATGTGCCGATTGCGGACATCTCTCCGCACCTGCAGCACGCCTTTGTCGCCGTCGAAGATCATCGCTTCTTCCTGCATCCAGGCGTCGACCCGATCGCGCTCAGCAGGGCCGTCTTTCACAATGTCCGCTCGCGAGGAACGGTGCAGGGCGGAAGCACCCTGACGCAGCAGCTCGCTCGGACGCTGTTTCTCTCCAATCGAAAGAGCTACGGACGCAAAGCGAAGGAGGCCCTCATTGCATTTGTGCTCGAAGCGCAGCTCAGCAAGAAGCAGATTCTCGAGCTGTATCTGAATCGCATCTTCCTCGGCGCCTCGATCTACGGTGTCGAGACGATGTCTCAACGCGTGTTCGGCAAGCCGGCCAAGTCGCTGACGCTCGCCGAGAGCGCCCTCATTGCCGGCCTCGCGCGCGCGCCCGCAGCACTCTCGCCCTGGTCGAATCTGGACGAGGCCCGCGCCCGGAGTCACGTCGTGCTGTCGCGCATGCGCGATGAGAAGTTCATCACCGAGCCTGAGTATCTGAAAGCGACGCGGGCGCCGTTGCGCGTGCTCCCGTATCAAAACGACAGCCTTTCGCGTCATGGATATGCGAAGGCGTACCTGCGACAGAGGTTCCGCGATGAGTTTGGCGGCGATCATCCCCCGGATTGGAGCGTTCAGACGACGTTTGTCGCCCAATTACAGGATGCGGCGGAAGCGGCGGTCGAGAAGGGTCTTAGGGCCACCGGAAAACCGTCGCTGCAAGCGGCACTTGTGGCGATCGATCCCAAAACCGGCGACATCCTTGCGCTCGTCGGCGGACGTAACTATCAGAGATCCGCCTTCAACCGCGCCAGTCGCAGCCGCCGTCAGCCGGGATCCGCGTTCAAGCCGTTCGTGTATGCGGCAGCCCTCGAGCGGGGCATGTCGCCGGTGTCGACGCTCTCTGGTCTCAATCAGATCTCCCCGCAAGGCCCGGAGGAATGGACGCCGAGGAACGTAAACGACAGCGCTCCCGACGAGCTCACCTTGAGGGCGGCCCTGCTCGAATCGAACAATCGGGCTGCGACGATGCTGCAGCAACACGTCGGCACCGGCACTCTGTTGCGCGTCGCCTCGCGCGCCGGTCTCGACGATCTTCCAGACGTCCCGTCGCTTGCGCTCGGCTCGGGTCTGGTGACACCGCTTGGGATCACGACCGCGTTCTCCGTGTTTCCAAATGGCGGCCTGGCCGTGCGTCCGCGTGACATCCTGCACGTGCGCGATGCCGACGGCTCGATCGCTTTTGAGCAGGCACAAAAGACTGAGCGCGTGATCAGTCCCCAGGTGGCGTTCCAGATGGTTTCGATGCTGGGTGATGCGATCGATCGTGGCACCGGCTCAAGGGTCAGGGATCTCGGTATCCGCTTTCCGGTCGGTGGCAAGACCGGAACGACCAACGAGTTCAAAGACGCCTGGTTCGTGGGTTTCTCGTCCGCTACCGTGGTCGGAGTCTGGGTCGGGTTCGATCAGCCGGAGACGATTGCCGCAAAGGCCTACGGCAGCCGATACGCGCTGCCGATCTGGGCCGACTTCATGCAGCGGGCGGCGCGCATTCGACCACCGCACGAGTTCGAGCGTCCAGCGGGGCTCCAGGAGGCGACTCTTTGCGCGATCAGCTATCGCAAACCCGTTGAACACTGTCCGGTCTACGTCGAGCTTTTCAAGGAGGGCGATCGGATCCCGGATCGCCTCTGTACCCTGCATCGAGGCTCGACTCGCCAGCGCATCGAACGCACTGTCGAGGGTTGGGTGTCCGAAGCCGGCCGCCGCCTCCGCGACATCTTTAGATAGTGATCTTGGTAGTTGGGAACGGTGCGACATTTCGCGAAAGCTGACGGGAGTTCTCGCTAGCCACTTCGCGGCGGGAAACGGGAGTTCGCGCTAGGCCCCGGCTTTCGCCGGGGTGACGAGAGGCCAAACAACCGATAGGGACTCCAGCCGCGAACTCATGATTCAAG
>JANNJB010000053.1:0-3092 GCA_031405615.1 Vicinamibacteria bacterium
GGAGGCCGTCATCAAGGGAATCATCCTCGCCGGCGGGTCGGGAACGCGGCTCTATCCGCTCACCCTCGCGGTATCCAAACTGCGAGCCGTCCTTGAGCAGCCGCTTGAACCCATCCTGATCCTCGGGTGTGGTGATGATGAGGATGTCGCGGATTCCCGCGAGCATCAGCGTGGTCAGGGGGTAATAGATCATCGGCTTGTCGTAGATGGGGACAAGCTGTTTGGATACCGCGAGGGTGAGCGGATAGAGCCGCGTTCCCGACCCGCCGGCGAGGATGATTCCCTTGATGACGGCCTCCCTTATCCCCGGACCGCGTGGCCGAGACGCTCGCGGTCGTATTTCCCACGGGTCACCGCGGAACTCCAGTCGACGTTGTCGAGGTACCAGCGGACCGTGAGCCGCAGGCCGGTTTCGAAGGGATGCTGAGGCGCAAAGCCGAGTTCCTTGCGGATCTTCGAAGCATCGATCGCGTACCTCCGGTCGTGGCCGGGCCGGTCCTTCACGAACGTCTTGAGATCCGTGTAGGCCCGGAAACCGCGGGCGCTTAGGGCGGGGTTGGATTCCGCGGGGCGTTCGGCCTCGATGGCGGCGCAGAGCGCATCCACCACCTGGAGGTTGGTTCGCTCGGAGTTTCCGCCCACGTTGTATTTGTCTCCGACCTTGCCCCGCGCAAGGACGGCGAGGATGGCATCGCAGTGATCGGTCACGAAGAGCCAATCGCGAACATTCCCGCCATCGCCATAGATCGGAAGGTTCTTTCCCTCGAGCGCGTTCATGATCATGAGCGGGATCAGCTTCTCGGGAAACTGATAGGGGCCGTAGTTGTTCGAGCAATTCGTCATCAGCGTAGGCAGGCCGTACGTCTCATGCCAGGCGCGGACAAGGTGATCGGCCGAGGCCTTGGACGCCGAGTAGGGCGAGTTCGGGGCGTAGGGCGTGTCCTCGCGGAAGGCGCCCGTCTCACCGAGCGATCCGTAGACCTCATCGGTGGAGACATGCAGAAAACGAAAGGCGTCCCGCTCCTCCTCTGACAACGTGCCGAGGAGCGCGCGGGAGGCTTCGAGGAGCTCGAACGTTCCATTCACGTTGGTCCGGACGAAATCACCTGGACCATCGATGGAGCGGTCCACGTGGCTCTCCGCCGCGAAGTTCACGATCGCCTGCGGACGGTGCTCGGAGAAAAGGGCACGAACGGCGTCCCGGTCCGCGATATCCCCGCGCACGAAGGAAACCCGCTCGTCCGCGAAAAGGTCCTCGACGCTTTCGAGATGACCCGCATAGGTCAAGGCGTCGAAGATCACCAGCCGGTTCGTCGTGGTTAGGAAGGCCTGGCGGACAAAGTTCGACCCGATGAAGCCGGCCCCGCCGGTCACGATCCAGGTACTCAACGGCGGGGCCCTTTTGAGACACCGGACACGGACGCGGAGGGATGACGGCTGATTTGAAGAGGCATGTCCGGGCAGAGCTTATCCGCCCGGGTGGGCTGGCGCCGACGAGCCGAACCCGGGTTCGAAAAATTCACTAGACTGGCCGCGGTCCAGGAGACGCGCCGAGCGACCCGAACGGAGACACCAATGAATCACCTCTTCCTCGTCCTTCTGGCCGCCCTTCCCGCGGAGGTCTCGCAGTACAAGGAACCGCCGGCTCCCATCCCGGCGATCCTGGACGCGGCCCCATCCCCCAACGTCAGGATCTCCCCGGATCAGAAATGGCTGCTGGTGATGGAGCGGCCGGCCCTGCCCCCGATCTCCGAGGTGGGCGCGCCGGAACTCCGGCTCGCAGGGATCCGGATCAACCCGCGCTCCTATGCGGGCTCCCGCGAGACGTTCATGAGCGGCCTCAAACTCATCCCGATTCCCTCGACCGGCGTCGCGAAGAGCAGAGCGTCGAAGACACCGGTGACGCCTTCGATGCCCGCGCCGTTGAGCGTCCAGGTTCCTGGAGGTCGCCGCATCGCCCAAGTCAACTTCTCTCCGGATTCGAAGTCCCTCGCCATGATCCTCAGCACGGACGACGGCCTCGAACTCGCGGTGGCCGACGTCGCGACCGGCGCGACCCGGAAACTCACCGAAGCCCGGCTCTCCGGGGTCCTCACCTCCCCATGCGCGTGGTCCGCGAGCGACGCTCTGGTCTGCCTGATGCGCGCCGCGGGAAGCCCTCCCGAAAAATCGGAGACGCCGAGTGGCCCGGCGATCCAGGAAACGAAGGGACGCGCGACTCCCAACCCGACGTTCCAGGACATGCTTCAAGACGCGGGCGATGAGGCGATCTTCGAGCACTACGCGACATCGCAGCCGGTGCGGATCACCCTCGACGGCGTCGCGGTTCCCATCGGCCCGTGGGGTCTCTACCGCCGAGCGACTCCTTCGCCCGATGGCAAGTACGTTCTTGTCCAGAAGATCTCGCGCCCCTTCAGCTACGTGGTTCCCTTCACGCGTTTCCCCACCACCACGGAGATCTGGGCGTCCGACGGCACGCTGGCCAAGCGGCTCGCGGAAACACCGCTGCAGGACGGCGTCTCGATCGCGTCGGACTCCACGCCTGTGGGCCCTCGCGACCTCAATTGGCGGGGCGGCGCGCCCTCGACCCTCGTCTGGGCCGAGGCGCTCGACAGGGGCGACCCCGCGACTCCCGCCACGAAACGTGATTCCGTCATGACTCTGGAAGCACCCTTCACCACCGCGCCGCTCACCTTCATGGCCCTCGACTACCGTCACGAGAAGACCGAGTTCGCGGCGGACGGAACCGTTTTCGTTTCGGAGCGCTGGAACAAGACCCGCCGCACGCGAACCTGGCGGGCACGGGTGGGCGCATCCCCGGAGATCGTCTGGGACCGTTCCTCAGAAGACCGCTACAGCGCTCCCGGCGTTTTCCTCACGTCCCAGACCGCTCACGGACCGGTTCTTCAAACCACCGCCGATGGCAAGGCCTTCTATCTCTCGGGCGCGGGCGCCTCCTCGGACGGCGATCAGCCGTTTCTCGACTCGTTCGATCCGGCCACGAAGAAGGCCACGCGCCTCTTCCGGTCCGCGGCGCCGAGATACGAAATGCCCGTGGCCCTTCTTGACACGCGGACGCTGCTGGTCCGGCG
>JANNJB010000054.1:0-2254 GCA_031405615.1 Vicinamibacteria bacterium
GGCCAGACCTGGACGAGGATCGTGAACGGTGTGGCGGCGCGCGACTTCGCCCGCGCCATCCGCGAGGACCTGAAGCGTCCGAAGATGTTGTATCTCGGCACCGAGAATGGCATCTACGTCTCGTACGACGATGGCTTGAAGTGGGAATCCCTGCGTCAGGGTCTGCCCGTCACCCCGGTTCACGACATCGCGGTCACCGAGCGGGACCTCGTGCTCGGCACTCACGGCCGTGGTTTCTACGTGATGGACAACATCGGCCCCCTGCGTGAATTGCGGAGCGCGGCGGTGAGCGGAGAGGGAGTCCTTCATCTCTTCACCCCCGAGTCGGTTCGGCGCGGCCTCGACCGCAACGCCACGTTCGACTACTCGCTCGAAGCGGCGGTGAAGGACGTCCGTATCGAGATCCTCGACGAGAAGGGAGCGGCCATCCGCACGTACTCGAATTCGGAAGCCGAGGTTGCCAAGGCCAAGGCTGCGTCCGCAGAGCGTGCGGGCGGAGGCGAAGAGGACTTCTTCCGCGGTCCGCGTGATCCCAAGCCCCCGCTGACCCCCGGCCATCATCGCGTGAACTGGGATCTGCGTTATCCCGGCGCCACCGAGTTCCCGGGGCTGATCATGTGGGCGGCGAGTTCTCGCGGCCCCCTGGCCCCTACGGGTTCCTATCAGGTGCGCGTGACCGCGGATGGTGTTTCGCAGACCAAGCCGTTCCGGATCGAGCGTGAGAAGACGCTGCTGCGCGACGTGACGGACGCGGATCTGCAGGCCCAGTTCGACCTCGCGATCCAGGTGCGCAACAAGGCGAGCCAGGCGAACGACGCGGTTCTCCTGATCCGCGGGATCAAGGCGCAGGTGGACGAGCGCATCAAGAAGCTCGACGCCGGCAAACCCGGACGCAAGCCCTCGCCGACGCTGGTCGCGGCCCGTTCGCTCAACGAGAAGCTCTCTGCGGTCGAAGGCGAGATCTACCAGGTCAAGAATCGGAGTTCGCAGGATCCGCTCAACTACCCGATCAAGCTCAACAACAAGATCGCGGCGCTGCAGGGCGTGATCGAGAGCGCGGACGCCCGGCCCACCGACCCGAGCCGTGAAGTGTTCAAGATGCTCTCGGACAAACTGGACGCTCAGCTCGGGAAGATGGACGCGATCATCAAGACCGACCTGCCGAAGCTCGTGGCCCTGCTCCAGAAGCAGAAGCTCGAAGCGGTGACCGTTACACCGCTCAAAATGGACACAAAGTAGGGGCACCCCTCGTGGGTGCCCTTCACGTCGGCCCTAGTGGGTGCCCTTATCAATCGGCGTTGTCCGCCCTTTCCATCAGAATACGAGCGAAATGACTTCACCGGCGGAGGGGCTGCTCCGTCTCCAGGAAGGCAACCGGCGCTTCATCTCAGGCGCCGGTCACGCCGATCGGCTCAGCAGCGAAGCGCGACGCAAGGAACTGACGAAGGGCCAGAATCCCTTCGCGATCATCCTGGGCTGTTCGGACGCACGCGTGCCCGCCGAGATCATCTTCGACCAGGGCCTCGGCGACCTTTTCGTCATCCGCGTAGCCGGGAACATCGTGGCTCCCTCCCAGGTCGGCAGCGTGGAGTTCGCAGCGGAACGCTTCGGCACGAAACTGGTGGTCGTCCTTGGACACCGGGGGTGCGGCGCCATTCTCGCGACCCTCGAAGAGCTGCGCCGTCCCACCGAAGGCCACTCGCCGAACCTCCGATCGATCGTCGATCGCGTGCGCCCCGCCGTGGAGGCATTGTTCGAGGGTTCCATCCCGCCGGACGATGAAGACCTCGAACACCGCGCCACGAGAGCCAACATCCGAGCCTCCGTGAATCACCTGCGTCACGGTTCCCAGATCCTCGAACGCCTGATCGCCGACCAAGGCCTACGCGTGGTGGGAGCCGAGTACTCCCTCGAATCCGGAGAAGTGGACTTCTTCGAAGGCGCATAGCCCGCGTCACGGTCGTTCACGCCTCTCGTCACAGCGAGTCGGTTCAAGGACTTCGCTCATGACGTCAAAAGAGATCCCAACGCCGTCATCGCGAGGAGCCCGTCGGAAGGCTAAGCGACGAAGCGATCCTCGTCAGGCCTGATAGTGGTTGCCCGCGGGGCCGAACGCTGATGTGGGCTCGCCCCGTCGGGGACGGCGGGTGCGTCGCACTTGGACGCGCAACGATGGAATCGTGTGCTCCTTACCCGCCTCGCGAACCGCGAACTCGCAGACGGACTGTTGTGACTCGCTCTCGACGCCCCGTCG
>JANNJB010000055.1:0-3439 GCA_031405615.1 Vicinamibacteria bacterium
CGGCCACCGCCAGCCCTGCGACCACGCTTCGCCTTGTGAGAGAATTCGAAACAGCCTGTTCCATGACCAATTTCCTTTGCTTGGAGGGGACTATCCCTTAGACGCCACCATTGCCTGAAAGGTTCCCAACTTTCGCCAAACCTGCAATTCCAGGCGAAACTTCGCGAACGATGCAACTTCTGCCAGCGGCGCGGCCACGGCTGCACCTATTTCCCTGATCGTCGATTTATTGCTGGCGCGTGATCGAAAGGTTAACCGGAACCCGCTTAACCTGATCACGCGCTAGCGCCAATCAGCGTGCGTCAGATCCAGAACCAGATCCAGAAGGGTCTCCGGTGGCACCGGCCGAAGTATTTCCTTCCGCTGGGCCTGCTGCTGTCGTGCGCGATCATGCTGATCAGCGGAACGGTCAAGGGCATCTACACCTCGATCTTCGTCCTCGTGATCCTCCAGACCCTGAACGGATGGGTGCAGGGGATGGGCTGGCCACCGTGCGGCAAGACCATGGTCCACTGGTTCAGCACGAACGAGCGAGGCGTGACGGTCTCGTTCTGGAACGTCTCGCACAACATCGGGGGCGCGCTGGTCGCGAACTTCGCCCTCCTGGGCGTAACCCTGTTCAACGACTGGGGCGCCAAGTTCTACTTCAACGCGGTGATCGCCGCCGTACTCGCGGTCGTCGTGTTCTTCCTTCTGCGGGACACGCCTCAGTCCGAAGGCCTGCCTCCTATCGAGGAACACCGCAACGACTATCCGCCCGACTACACCGCCGATCACGAGCGGACCATGACGTTCCGCGAGATCTTCCTCACCCACGTGCTTCCCAACAAGTACCTGTGGGCGATCGCCATCGCGAACGCTTTCGTGTACTTCGTCCGCTACGGCGTGGTGAACTGGATTCCCACGTATCTCGAAACCGCGAAAGGCTTCTCGTTCCAGCAGTCAAGCCTCGGCTGGTCTCTCTACGAATACGCCGCGATCCCGGGCACCATCGCCTGCGGCTGGATTTCGGACAAGGTGTTCAAGGGCCGCCGGGCGCCCGCCACCATCCTGTTCATGGCCCTCACCCTCGTCGCGGTGCTCGTTTACTGGTTTAACCTCACGGGTCCGCTCTGGATCGACTACGCGGCGCTCATCGCGATCGGCTTCCTTATCTATGGCCCGATCATGATCATCGGCCTCCACGCCCTCGACCTCGTTCCCAAAAAAGCCGCCGGAACCGCCGCGGGTTTCACCGGTTTCTTCGGCTATGTATTCGGCTCGGCGCTCTCCGGGACGGGCGTCGGGTGGATCGCCGACAACTGGGGCTGGAGCGGGGTGTTCGCGACGATGGTCGTGTGCTGCGTGCTCACCATCGTGTTCAGCGCCTTCACCCTCGGCCATCAGGCGAAGAGCGCGGAGCGCACTTAACGCCGAGTTGACGCGCCGGTCATATGCGACGGTTCGGGATCGAGTATTGTCCGCGCACTGACGTTTCATTCCCAGATCAGAGGACTCCCATGAGAAAAGCCATAGCCGCACTTCTCCTCACTTTCGCCCTGGCCCTGCCCGCCACAGCTCAGTTCGAAACCGCCACCGTCCTCGGCACCGTGCGCGACAAGTCGGGTGCGGTCACCCCCGGCGCGACGGTGACCCTGCTGAATCTCGACACCGGCGTCGCCCAGACCAAGGTCAGCGACGCGCAGGGCGGCTATGAGTTCTTCACCGTGCGCCTCGGCATGTACAAGGTCACGGCCACCCTCGATGGCTTCGGCCCCTCGTCGGTCGACCAGCTGCGCGTGGGTGTCGGCGCCCGGCAGCGCGTCGACCTCGTGCTCTCGCCCGGCGGCATCACCGAGGCGGTCGAGGTGACGGCCGACGTCAGTCCGCTCGAGAAGGACTCGTCTCAGCGCGGTCAGGTCATCACTCATGAGCAGGCCGTGGCCCTGCCACTCAACGGACGCGACTATTCATCCCTCGCTTTGCTGACCACCGGCGTGCGCCAGTCGTCGATCGGCACTGGCTCCAGCTCGACGCTTCGCGAAGGCTCGTTCAACGTCAATGGCCTGCGCAGCACCTTCAACAACTTCCTGCTCGACGGCGTCGACAACAACGCCTACGGCACCAGCAACCAGGGCTTCTCGAACCAGGTCATGCAGCCCTCCCCCGACGCGGTGGCCGAGTTCAAGGTCGTCACCAACAACATGAGCGCGGAGTACGGGCGCGCGGGCGGCGCCACCATCAACGTCGCCTATCAGAGCGGCAGCAACCAGTTCAAGGGTTCGGTGTGGGAGTTCTTCCGCGACACCAAGCTCAACGCCACCGGCTTCTTCAAGCCCCTCGGCGGCGAGAAGCCGCCCATGCGCCGCAACCAGTTCGGCGGCGTGCTCGGCGGGCCCATCATCAAGAACAAGGCGTTCTTCCTCGTCGACTACGAGGGTTTCCGGCAGAACCGCAAGCAGGTCTTCTTCGGAACCATCCCCACCGCGGCCCAGCGTTCGGGCATCCTGTCCGTCGCGGTGCGCAATCCCATCACCGGAGTCACCTACCCCGCGGGGACGCAGATCCCGATGACGCCGTTCGCGGCGAAAGTTCTCGGCGGAATTCCCGCACCCACCAGCGCCTCCGCCGCGAACAACTACCAGATCCTCCAGGAGTTCACGAACGAGAACAACAAGTACAACGGCAAAGTGGACTACCAGGTGAACCCCGAACTGCGCGCCTTCGCGCGCTACGGCTATCGCAAGTCGGACATCGTCGACCAGTCGCCGCTTCCGCTGCCTTCGGGCGGCTCCGGCAACGGTCTCACCTACACCACGAACAAGCAGTTCGCCACCGGTCTCACCTGGACGAAGAGCGATCATGAACTTGTCGAGTTCCGCTTCGCCTGGTCGCGCACCGTGGCCGGAAAGAACCCGCCCGCCCTCGGCACCCCCGACGCCGCCACCGAGTACGGCATCACCGGCCTGCCCTCCGATCCCCGCGTCTCCGGCGGTCTGCCGACCCAGCTGATTTCCGGCTTCTTCGACCTGGGTCGCCAGGCCACCAATCCGCAGTGGCAGTTTCCAACCGTCTTCAATCCCAAGCTCAACTACACGCGCAGCGCGGGACGCCACTCCCTGAAAGTCGGCGTCGAGTTCCAGCACATCCAGACCGAAGTGCAGGACGTGAACCCGCTTTACGGCCGCGACGCCTACACCGGAAACTTCAGCCGACCCGCGGGCATCGCCGCCAACAACGTCTACAACCTCGCCGACTTCATGTTCGGCCTGCGCAGCCAGTACGCGCTCACCAACTTCTTCATCGCGAACCTCCGCCAGAATCTTTTCTTCGGATACATCCAGGACGACTTCAAGGTCAACAACAAACTGACCCTGAACCTCGGCCTCCGCTACGAATACGCGACGCCCCAGTGGGAGCGTGACAACAACGCCACCAATTTCGATCCCGCGACCAAGAC
>JANNJB010000056.1:0-1969 GCA_031405615.1 Vicinamibacteria bacterium
AAGCGCGCAAGATGGATCGTTTCATCCAGCTCGGCGTGGCGGCGAGCGAACACGCGATCAAGGACTCCGGCCTCACCTTCACCCGTGAGGAATCGGAGCGGGTCGGCGTCTTCATCGGCAGTGGGATCGGTGGTTTCGCCACCATCGAACGTGAACACACGGAAATGATGACGGGCGGGCCGAGGCGCATCTCGCCGTTCTTCATTCCCTCGGCCATCATCAATCTCGCGGCCGGCTGGGTCACCATAAGGACCGGCGCCCGCGGCCCTTCATCGGCCACCGCCACCGCCTGCACCTCGAGCGCTCACGCCATCGGCGATGCGTTTCGCGTGATTCAGCGCGGCGAAGCCGACGTGATGATCGCGGGGGGGAGCGAGGCGGCCATCACCGGCCTTGGGGTCGGCGGCTTCAATGCCATGCGCGCGCTATCGACGCGGAATGACGAGCCCGAACGCGCGTCACGTCCCTTCGACAAGGATCGCGACGGCTTCGTCATCGGAGAAGGATCCGGGATCCTCATCCTCGAGGAGTTGACCCGCGCCCAGGCGCGCGGGGCGAAGATCTATTGCGAACTCGTGGGCTACGCCATGACTTCCGACGCGCATCACATCACCGCGCCCTGCGAAGACGGCGACGGCGCGGCGCGCGTGATGGCGAAGGCGATTAAGGACGGGGGGATCCGCCCCGATCAGATCGCGTACGTGAACGCGCATGGCACCTCGACCCCGGTGGGCGACCAGATCGAAGTGCTGGCCCTGAAGACGGTCTTCGGCGAGCACGTCAGGAAGCTGGTGGTCGGTTCCACGAAGTCCATGACCGGCCATCTGCTCGGCGCCGCGGGCGGGCTCGAGGCGTCGATCACCGCCCTCGCCATTCGCGACCAGAAAGTTCCACCCACGATCAACATCGATTCCCAGGACCCCGAGTGCGACATCGACGCCGCGCGGGAAGGGGCGAGATCGCTCGCGATCGAGTACGCACTGTCGAACTCGTTCGGTTTCGGCGGAACCAACGGGGCACTGGTCTTCAAGCGCTTCGCCGCCTGAAGATCCCTTCTTTCAAAGTTCTGAAGTCAGCAAGGAAGCCCGCATGAAGATCATCGTCTGCGTGAAGGTGGTGCCCGACACCGCCTCGCGTCTCAAGGTCGCCGAGGACGGAGCTCAGATCGCCCATACCGACCTCACCTGGATTATTTCGCCCTACGACGAGTTCGCGATCGAGGAGGGCCTGAAGCTTCGCGAGAAGCTCACCGGAGAGGTCATCCTCGTCTCGATCGGGCCCGAGCGCGTGGCCGCGGGCCTGCGTAACGGCCTCGCGATGGGCGCGGATTCCGCCCATCAGGTTCACGATCCCGTGTTCGAGAATCTCGACGCCACGGGTCGCGCCACCGTGCTCGCGGCCGCGATCAAGCATCTGGGCGGGGCGGATCTCATCCTGTGCGGTCACCAGGGAGTGGGAGACGACGACTCGCAGACCGCCGGACTCCTGGCCGGCGCCCTGGACCTGCCATTGGTTTCGATGGCGATCAAGCTCGACGTCCTTGGTTCGACCGCAGTGGTCGAACGTGAGGTTGAGGGCGGTATCGAGGTCTGGGACACCACGCTCCCGGCGGTGATCACCACCCAGAAGGGTCTCAACACGCCGCGGTACGCGGGGCTCAAGGGCATCATGGCCGCGAAGAAGAAGCCGATGGGCGTGCTCGACGCGGCCACATTGGGACTCGCCGCCTCTGCTCTCACGCCGCGTACGGAGCGGCGTTCGATGACGCCCCCCGCGGACCGTCCGCCCGTGAAACTCATCCCCGGTGATCCAAAAGCCCAGGCCAAGGAACTCATCCGCCTGCTCCACGAAGAAGCGAAGGTCATCTAGCCATGTCCAACACCATTGTGACGTTCGCGGAAACCCGGGGCGGATCGTTGCGCCGCCCGTCGCTCGAGGCGGTCTCGGAAGCGCGGCGGATCGCCGACGC
>JANNJB010000057.1:0-9974 GCA_031405615.1 Vicinamibacteria bacterium
ACAATGCGCTGATCGAATACCAGGGCAACATGCCGGCGGAGCGCTTCAATCACGTCCACCTCTATCAGGAAGACCCGTTCTGCGCCCGGGCGTGGTACCAGCTTCATCTGAACGCGCCGCTTCCCGCCAACGCGCAGCCGCTTCCCGCCAACGCGCAGCCGCGCAGCGAGGCCGATTGCAAAGTGGCGGGCGGTCCCGACCGTTCGTGGCCCGCGCTCAATCGCGAAGGCATGTACCGCACCCCGACCACCGGCGTTCTCTTCGGCGACGTGTCGATGAACTGGTACATGCGCCAAACCGGCACGCCGCTGCAGCCGACGCGCGGACGTCTGATGGATCACATCGCGTTAAGCGTCTCAAATCTCGATGCCTGGGTGGCGAAGCTGAGAGCTGAGAACGTCAAATTCCTGGAGCAGGAATATCGTCTCGGCGACACGTGCGCGGTGATGATCGAAGGCCCGAGCCGCGAAGCCATCGAGATCGTCGAGATCAAGTAGCTCTACGGCGCCAAGCTTTGTTTCAGCGTTGCGATCACGTCCGGTGACGTTGAAACGAGACCCTGCACGATTTTCTGAACCTCTTCTCCGGCGGTGAATTGGACCGGCAGGCGTTGGCGTTCCGCGTCTCTTAAGAAAGTGGGGTCGTTCATCGTCTCGGCAAGCGCTTTGCGCAGGATCGCGATTCGGGCGGCCGGAACGCCGGGTGGTGCTACGACAGGAAACCCGACCGCCGTATTGGAAGAGAGAAATTGGAAGACCGCTCTCTCCTGCCGTGTCTTTGCGAGATCGATGAGCAGCGGCACGTCGGGAAGGTCTTTGTCCTTCGCCAGTCCGACCTGCACGAGCACATTGACGAGAGCGCGCTTCTCGCGGGCCTCGGGACGGCTCTTGGCTTCGCGCTCGCTTTCGCGGGCAGCCGCTTCATGGTCGACATGATGGGCCGCGGTGACCGGCCGATGACCCTCGACCTCTCACCCGATCTCACGATCCTGGCCTTCACCGCGGCCGCGGGCGCCCTCACGACATTCGTGTTCGGTCTGGCACCCGCGCTCCGCGCCACCGCGATCGAGCCCTTCGCCACCCTTCGCGAGAGCAGCGCCGGGGCGGGGGGGGGGCAAGACCATCGGCCTCGCCCGTGCGCTGATGGTCGGTCAGGTCGCGCTCTCTCTGGTTCTCCTCGCGGGCGCCGGCCTCTTCGTGCGCACGCTCCACAACCTCCGAAACGTCGACCTCGGCTTCGAGGAATCGGGCCTGCTGCTCTTCGGCGTCAACGGTCTTCAAGGCGGCTTCAAAGATGCGGCCCTCGCCGATCTCTACGAACGAATCCAGACGAATCTCGAGGCGGCGCCAGGGGTCCAGTCGGCCACCATGACTCCCTTCCCCCTTCTCGCCAGTTCGTCGAGCAATTATTCGCTCACCATTCCCGGCTACGTTCCCAAGCCCGATGAAAGGGTGGGCGCGCGTGTCCTGCACGTCGGCAACCACTTCTTCGAAACCATGGGCCTGCGGATAGCACTTGGCCGGACGCTCGAGGCGAGGGATCGGGAAGATGCGCCGCTTGTGGCCGTGGCGAATCACGCGTTCGTCAGGAAGTACATGGAGGGAACAACCGGCCTCGGCCGCACGTTCAGCTTCGGGCAAGCCGGTGACAAGCCGGTCGAGATCGTGGGCATCGCGAACGACGCGAAGTACGACCGGATACGTGGCGATATCCAACCGACGCTCTACATCCCCATGCGCCAGAACCTGCGCGCGCTGAGCACCGCCTTCTTCGAAGTCAGGACAACCCGCGAACCGCTTTCGATCGTCCCCGACGCCCGCAAGGCGGTAGCCGCGGTCAATCCCTCGTTGCCGCTCTTCGAGATCAAGACCCAGACTCAGCAGATCGACCAGCTGCTCCTCCCGGAGCGTATGTTCGCGACACTCACCACGTTCTTTGGAGCGCTGGCGCTTGCCCTCGTCTGTGTGGGCCTTTACGGGATCATTTCGTACGGTGTGGCGATGCGGACCACCGAGATCGGAGTTCGGATGGCGCTCGGCGCTCGCTCCGAGGACATCGTGCGCATGGTCCTCCGTGAAACCGCCTCGCTTGTCTCCAAAGGGGTGGCGATCGGCCTGCCCATCGCATTCGCCGCGGGCCACTTCGCGGCCGGCGTGGTGGCGAGCCTGCTCTTCGGCCTTCAGCCGACCGACGCCACAAGCCTGGGCGCGGCGACATTGGTGATGGTTCTGATCGGATCGCTCGCAGGCGTCCTGCCGGCGCGTCGAGCGTCGAGCGTCGCGCCCATGGCGGCGCTGCGCTGCGAATAGGCGGCGGCCTCAGGCGACGATCGCGTCGAACTCGGCGAACATCTGCTGCGCCTCGGGCAGACTGGTGAGAGGGACGAAGTCGCAGGCCGCGCCAAACTCACCCCACAGGGCCAGAACCGCGGGGCTCTTGTGGGCAGCTTCGATGGCGGCGGCATCGCGCCATTCGAACACCTCGACCAATGTTCCATCCCCGGCCCTCATCACGTACGCGGCCTTGTCGCTGACGAGATTCTCGGCTCGCAGGACCTGTATGTGCTTCTTCACCGCGGAAAGCAGCGGGCCTTCCATCTGCGGCTTGGGTTTGTAGGCGACGATGACGAAGCGGCCCATGATCTCTCCTCCGGTGGTGCTGCGGCGGCTGGCTGGAGCTTAGTCCTTGGTCGGAGCTACCGAAGCCCGCTCACGAGGTAGAGCGAGTTCAAGAAACGGCTCGAACTGTAGGCGTACGCTCGCCCGTCCTGAGAGGCCGTGAGGAAGGGGTCGAAGAGGACGCCTGCTTCGTCGAGCATCTCGATCTGGTGCAGCCGGGTGCGCGCGCCACCGCTGATCTTCATGCGATCAACGTAGCCAGTGCGGCGATCGAGTGCGCCGATCAGAAGTGATCCCGGCGTATCCCACCGAAGGAGTTTCTCGTGCGCGGCGATGCGGAGGAGCGGCTTCGGGGCTCCCCCGCCTAGCGGCCACTCCCGCACCGAGCCGTCGATGTCCTGGATCGCGAGCCGGGAACCCTCGGGTGAGATGGCCCAGGGCGCGCCGCGGCGCGATGTGATGACCGGGCCGTCCACTTCAAAGAGGCGTTGCAACGTTCCGGCACTCGTATCGATGCGGTGAACCGACCGCTTGTCCGCCTCACGCACCTGGATCAGCACCGATGTCGCGTCCGGTGTGAAGAGGGCGTTCTCGATGCCGGGCGGGCCGGTGATGGCCCGTGGTTCGCCCGCCCCCACGCTCAGCAGGGAGAGACGAGTGGGTTCCTTCGCGGACATCGACAGAGCGTGTTTTCCATCCGCGGAGAAGGCAAGGGAGAGACCGCCGCCGAGCTTGAGCGCGGGCGTGCCATCCGTCCCGCGCGAAAACGACGTGTACTCGTCCGAGAGTTCGAAGCCGGTGACGAGCAGCGTCTTGCCATCGCTCGAAATGTCGAAGAGGTCCGACCAGCCAAGCCACGCGAGATCGCGCTCGCGGTTTTCGTCGGGCGCCTTGCTCGCGATGAAGGACGTGATCGATCCGCTCGCGAGCAGCACGCGGCCATCCGCAGCCACATCCATCAGGACGAGGTGCTGGGGGGTCTGCCAGACCAGACGGGGTTTGCCACCGTTCGCCGGGAACGCCCGGAGCGAAGAAGGTTCGCCGGGCAGGACCGCGGTGAACCAGATCTCTTTTCCATCCGCGGACCAGTCGAGTCCTTCCGACGAGATCCACTCATCGCCGATCGGTGTGACCTTGCCCTCTTTGTTGGCTACCGTCACCCGGCCGCGGTTGTCGCCGTAGCGGGCATGGTCGAGGAAGGCCACGCGGTCGCCCGAAGGCGAGACGCGCGCGTGCGAAACGTATCCCGTCGACTCGTGAACAACCTTGCCGAGGGGAAATTCGACGCGGTCGCGCCCGTCCACGCGTCGCACCACCGCGAGTTCGCTCGAGCCTGGTATCCAGTCGGCTTCCCGAACGGACTCGAGCAGCGGCCGCGGATTCTTGCCGAGCAGTTCGACTTCGGCGAGTTTGCCGTCCGCCAGCCACGCCTCGTACTTCTGATCCAGGGCGAGGGCCATCTGCCCCTTCTCGGAAATCGAGAGGAGGCCCGCGTCGGGCAGGCCGAGATCGGTCGACTCGCGATTCTCCGAATCGGTGCGGGTCATGAAAGTCCGGATCGGCCGACCGCCCCAGGTGGCGCTGTAGACGATGGATGTCATGTCGCTCGTGAAACGCGCGGCTCTTACCGTACCGCGGTCGAAAGTGATCTGGCGGACGCTCGGAGTCGATGCGGGACGCCGGCCTGCGAACATTCCGGCGAGCGCGGCCACGGCAATGACCGCAGCCACACCGAGGATCGAGCGGAGTGGCGGCAAGCGGAATGTCCGGGCAGGGGTGATGAATCCCGAGATCGCCGATCCGTCGAGTGTGACGTTTTGGAGCGTGAAGGCGAGATCGCGCGCCGACTGAAAACGCTGATCAGGGTCTTTTTCGAGGCAACGGCTCACCACACTTTCGAGGACCGCCGGGACCTGACGCCCTGAGAGCGACATCGCAGGCGGGTCGTCGCGCAGAATCGCGGAGAGGCTTTCCGCCTGTGAGTCGCCCGGAAAAGCGCGTTTGCCCGTGACCATCTCGTAGAGCACGCAACCGAGCGCGAAGACGTCGGACCGGCGATCCGCGCGTTTGCCCTTCGCCTGCTCGGGCGACATGTAGCCGAGTGTGCCCATGACCAGCCCGGCCTCGGTCGCGTGGGTCTTGGTGTTGCCCGAGGAGACGTCGCCTTCGGTGTCGGTGCGCGCGAGGCCGAAGTCGAGGACCTTGATGCGCCCGTCCGGCGTCACCATGATGTTCTCCGGCTTGAGATCCCGGTGAACGATGTCCTTATCGTGGGCAGCGGCCAGACCGTTCGCGAGTTGTGCGCCGTAGTCCATCGCTTTTCGAAGCGGGAGAACGCCGCCCTTGAGTTTGGCCCGGAGCGTTTCGCCCTCGATCAGTTCGAGGGCCGCGTAGGTGGTATCGCCTTCGGTTCCAAAGTCGTGGATGGCCAGGATGTTTGGATGCGAGAGGGCCGCCACCGCACGCGCCTCGCGTTCGAAACGGGCGAGGCGGTCGGCGTCGCCCGCAAGCTCCTTCGGCAGGACCTTGATGGCGACATCCCGGCCAAGACGCGTGTCCTTCGCGCGAAACACCTCGCCCATTCCGCCAGCGCCCAGCGACGAAATGATCTCGTAGGGGCCGAGCCTCGAACCGGGCGCCAAAGTCACGAGCGTACCTTACGCGGGATC
Organism: Vicinamibacteria bacterium; assembly: GCA_031405615.1. Taxonomy (GTDB): domain Bacteria; phylum Acidobacteriota; class Vicinamibacteria; order Fen-336; family JAGNNV01; genus JAGNNV01. Next base: position 5,288 of record JANNJB010000057.1, read on the forward strand.
ATGCTTCGTAGACGAGAAACCCGCGGCCAACGTTCCCAACAAGTTTCTGGCCGTGCTTCGGCCTGCTCCGGGGGCACACACAAGCGTAGCCTTGACCCATTGGATGCCGCCATGGACATCAACGCCGGCCCTATAGACCGGACCTCGACGCCCCAAGCCAAGATCGCCCTATTTCGGTCGCTGTTTAGGGGCCGCGACGACGTGTATGCGCGCCGATTCGAAAGTCGGAAGACCGGAAAATCCGGCTACGCTCCCGCGTGCTCGAACGAGTGGGTGCGCGGCGTCTGCGAGAAGCCCCGAATCAAGTGCGCCGAGTGCCCGAACCGGCGGTTCCTTCCGGTCACCGACGACGTCATCCGCTGGCACCTCTCAGGCTACGACCCGCAGGGCCTGCCCTTCGTCGCGGGCATCTACCCACTACTCCAGGATGAGACGTGCTTCCTTCTCGCCGTGGACTTCGACAAGGCCGATTGGCGCCACGATGCCGCGGCGTTTCTCGAAACCTGCCGGCGATTGAACATTGAGGCCGCACTCGAACGCTCACGGTCAGGGCGCGGCGCGCACGTCTGGTTTTTCTTCGACGAGGCCATTCCGGCGGTGCTGGCCCGTAGGCTCGGATCGCACGTCCTCACCGAGACGATGGAGGAGCGTCCCGATGTCGGCCTGGATTCGTATGACCGCCTTTTTCCGAATCAGGACACGATGCCGCAGGGAGGGTTTGGAAACCTGATCGCCTTGCCCCTGCAGATGGGACCGCGCAAGCAGGACAACGGCGTTTTCCTCGATGACAACTTTGTCCCCTGGCCAGACCAGTGGGCGTTCCTGGCCAGCGTGCGTCCCATGAACCGCGCGCAGATCGAAGGCATCGTTCAAGACGCGGAGCGGCAAGGTCGAGTGCTGGGTGTCCGCATGCCGCCACAAGACGATGGCGAGGACGCACCCTGGATGTCACTACCGTCGCGACGTCCGAAGGAAGCAGCCATTGTCGGCGCCCCTCAGACTCTGGAGCTGATTCTCGGCAACCAGATCTATGTCGCCAAGGACGGACTGCCACCGGCGCTCCGCAACCGGTTGCTCCGTCTGGCCGCGTTTCAGAACCCCGAGTTTTACAGGGCGCAGGCCATGCGGTTGTCCACCTACGACAAGCCCCGCGTGATCGCTTGCGCCGAGGATCATCCGCTCCACATCGGCCTGCCTCGTGGGTGTCTCGACGAGGTTCGGTCGTCGCTGCGCGCTTTGGGCGTTCGCGTAACCATTCGCGACGAGCGCCACGCGGGCAGCCCTTTGGAAGTGGGTTTCCTGGGCGAGTTGCGGCCCGATCAGAAGGTGGCGGCTGACGCCATGCTGGCTCACGACACCGGCCGGGCGACAGTTCGGAGTCGCACCGGATCACGAGCCGACCTAGGCTGCGCGTGGCTTGGTTCCACGCCCGGAACGCAGCTTGATTCCGGTCGCGGAGCGAGCCAGGACAACGAGTGAGCTCAAGGCCGCGTTTACAGCTTCATTTGTGGGGAACACCCTGGACAGCTCGGGTGTCAACAGGACGAGGTTGCTTCCCTTCCGGAACTCCTCGAAGTGTTTCCCACGCACACCTTTTCCAAGGTCCTCCCGTCGATACTCGGCACGCATCGGTTTAGCCTTCTTCATAAATCTTCCTTTCGTGTCGGGTCGCCAAACGACCACTGATAATGCGATACCTCCCACGTCGTTGGGTGTAGGCAACGGCGAGAATGCGGGCGCGGTGCGAGAGGCCGAACATGAGCCACCGTTCCTCATCGATGGAATGGTCGGGATCGACGAAGGTGTAGGCCAGGGGATCGCCAAAGACCGAGGCGGCTTCTACAAAGCTGACCCGATGCTTCTTGAGGTTCAGCGCGGCCTTTGCCGGATCCATCTCGAGGTGCACGCGACATTATTCCACGCCTCAGCTTTGAACTGCGCTAGAGGGCAGCATCCACGTCCAGCCTTTACGCCCGCTCTGCCGCGTCAGTAGTCCCACTCCTCGTGTCGCACCGGCAGGCGATTGAGCATCTGGCGATACACGGCCCAGTTCGGCATGAACTGCGTCATCAAAGCCTTGAAGCGGGCGTTGTGACTCGTCTCCAGCAAGTGGACCATTTCATGGACGACGACGTACTCGAGGCATTCCGCGGGCTTCTTGACCAGTTCGGTGTTGAGCCGGATGCTTCTCGCCCGCGTGTTGCAGGTTCCCCATCGCGTGCGCATGCGCTGCGTGAATAGTTTGCCGACCCTGACGCCCATCACCGGCTCCCACTTCGCGAAGAGAGGTACTACGGCCTCCTTCAGCCGGTCGCGGTGCCAGGCTTCCAAAACGGCCGCGCGATCTCGGGCTGAGGATCCGGGACGCACGCGGAGCACAACCTCGGTCGGCCGCAGCTCGACTGACGGTCGGGCCTTCACCTCCTCGACTCGCAGGAGATATCGCTGACCCCACAGGAAGTGACTTTCGCGGTCGAGAAACTCGCGCGGGGTCTCGCGAGGCTGCTGGCGAAGGCGAACCTGCTGCTTGCGGATCCAGCCGAGCTTGGCGATTGCGAAGAGCCGCAGCGTCTCAAGACCCATGCGAATCGGCGCGGACATCCGCACGCGGCCGGCCGGGGGATGAACGCTCAGGTGGATATTCCGAATGCGCTTACGGATGACATCAATGGCGATGTCCCCAAGGGAGATCTGCATTACTTCAGTATTCGCGCTGCTGCTTGATGATGGGGAACAACGCTTCGACTGCGGCTTCTTGACCGAGGACGTTGTACATCGCGCGCTTGATCTCCTGCTCGCGAGCCAGAACGCCACGCCATCCGTCCGACCTTTCGCGTTTGATGGCAGCGTCGAGCTTCAAGGCGCGGTCCAGCGGACCCCGATCCGGGCCCGGCTCGGCCGCCACCTCGGGAGTCCAGGCCTTCAGCCAGTTGAAGATCGCGCGTCGTCCCGGCGTGTTCAGGTCGGGTGGCGTCTCCGCGTCCTGTCCAGCCTGCACCTTCTTCGCAAGCTCGGCGATCCGCTTCAGGTACTCCTCGTACTCGATAGCCTTCGCCTTGCGGGCGGCGATGATCTCGTCCAGCAGTTTCGACATCCGGTCATAGAACGCCGGATCGGTGAGCTGCTCCTTGATGATCGTCTTGCGGACGTTGTTCTCGATGACCTCGGCCGTCACCGCCTCGTTCGTCCGCACCCCGGCAGGCAGGGAAGCAAGGCCGGCGGCGATGCCGCTTTTCAGGATCAACTCGAGAAGGGGCAGGTTCCCGAAGGGCGAGATGGTGCGCGGCTCATCGGCCTCGATGTAGGTGTCGATCAGGTGCCGCATGTCGGCCTCGTAGGCCTTGAGGTCGAGGCTCTCGCCGCTGGCCTTGCGCACGATCTCGCGCACGTTCAGGTAGCGATCGACCTGGGCCTTGATATGCGCCGCCTGCGACACGCTGTAGCCGGCCCGCTCCAGTTCATCCGCGATGTTCGCGTAGGCGCGGACCAGACCCACGGTGGCCTTGTAGAGCATGGCTCGGCGAGGCTCCCGCTCCTGAAGATCGGCCGCGATCTCGGTGTTGCCGCAGAAGTAGTGGATGTGGTCCAGCTCGCCTTTGGGCGGCTCAACCGGCTCGCACAGCAGGACCAGGGCATCGAGCGCGTTATCGAGCCGCTGCTTGCCGAGAGTCAGCCGATCCTGAAGGAGCACGTCGGGCTCAACGCCCCCCGCGCTGCGATCCAGGTCGGACGACGCGTAGACCGCGATCGCGTTCTCGACCTTCTTGAAAAGATCCTTGTAGTCGACGATGTAGCCGAAGTCCTTGTCCTCGCCATCAAGGCGGTTGGTACGGCAGATCGCCTGGAAGAGGCCGTGGTCCTGCATCGACTTGTCGATGTAGAGGTACGAGCACGGCGGCGCATCGAAGCCGGTGAGCAGCTTGTCCACCACTACCAACAGCTTCATCTTCGCCGGCTGCTTTCGGAAGAGCGCCTTGGCATCCTCCTCGTACGTCTCGGTTCTCGTCTTGCCGGGACGCGGCTCGACGCCTTCGAGCAGATCGAGGTAGGTGTTGCGGATGACCTGCTTGTCCGTCTCGGTGTTCGCGCCGACTTCCTCAAGCGTGACATCGCTGGCCTGCGGGTTGTACGACGTGATCACCGCGCAGCGCCCCTTGAAGGGCGTCTTCTGGAAGAGGGCGAAGTACTTACAGGCCTCGAAGATGCTGGAAGCCACGAGGATGGCATTGCCGCGCTCGCTGGAGAGACGCGGCTTCACGCTGAAGTCAAAGACGATGTCGGCGATCACGCGCTCCATCCTCGACCGCGAGCTGAGCACCTTCTGCATGGTGCCCCACTGATGGCGCAGCTCCGCCTTCTGCCAGTCGTTCAGGCCTCGCGTTTTGGCCTCGAACCAGGCATCGATCTTCTCCACCGAGCCAAGGTGCTGGTCGATGTCGCGCGCCTCGTACACGAGATCGAGCACCACCCCGTCCTCGACACCCTCACTGAACTTGTAGGTGTGGATGTAGCCGCCGAACACTTCCCTGCTCGTCTGGCTGTCCTGCTTCAGCAGCGGTGTGCCGGTGAAGCCGACGAACACCGCGTTCGGCATCATCGCCTTCATCACCTTGTGCAGTTTGCCGCTCTGTGTGCGATGGCATTCATCCACGAAGACGAACACCTCGCCGACCGTCGCGCTGGGCTG